>JBDTML010000164.1:0-2759 GCA_039934255.1 Acidobacteriota bacterium
TCGCGGACTTCGGGGCCGCGTAGTAGACGATCTTCTGGTAGTCGATGGCGGGGTAAGTCACGCGCGCCCATTTCGGCTCCGTCATCGTGAGCCAGTGGCGGTACGCCTTGAGGCGCCATTCGAGGAGCCACGCGGGCTCGCCCTTCTTGGACGAGATGAGCCGGACGACGTCCTCGGAGAGGCCGGCGGGGATGCTCTCCGTGTCGATGTCCGTGACGAAGCCGTGCTGGTATTCCTGCCGCGTGAGGGTGTCGAGGACCGTGTCGCTCACAGCGCGCTCCTCCCTTCAGGGGCGCGCACCGGAAGCGCGGACGAGAAAGCCGCGGGTCGGGCCGAGCGCGTGAGCGGGCGCGTCATGTCCGCGAGAGTCAGGCCCTCCAGGGCCCCCCGGATCGTGTCGTTGATGATCTGCCAGTTGGGGCGCACCGAACAGAAGCTCTCGTGCTCGCACCTGCTATGGCTCTCGCCCGTGTTGCACTCGGTGATGGCCACCGGGCCCTCGAGCGTCGCGATGATCGCCGAAATCGTGATCTCCCGGGCCGGCCGGGAGAGGATGTAACCGCCTTTCGTGCCGCGCTGCGAGGCGAGAAGACCGCCGCGGGAAAGCTGCTTCAGGAGCTTGCCGACGGTGGGGAGCGGAAGCCGCGTCTCCAGCGCCAACTCGCGCGCCGTGTGCGCCACCTGGTCGTCGTGCGCCGCAAAATGCGTCAGCAGCACGATCCCGTAGTCGGTCAGTTTCGTCATCCGGAACATCGCTCGTCTCCTCCGGCCCCGATACGGAACCGAAACGGTACGATATAAAATAGGACGATTTCGGTCAAGGGGTGAAGAAAAAGTGAGAAGTTATTTATTTAAAGTGGTTTAGTGAGAGAAAAGGCCCCGTAACCGACGACGCTCTCCGGATCTCCCGCGGTATCGCCAGAGGTTCGGAGGTCGAGAAGCTCGATCGAAAGTTTCCTCCTCCCGGCCAGCTCCATGAGGCCTCGGAGCGGATAGAAGCCGCACGCGTCCTCATCCGAGAGCTTTCCGGGTTCACACGCGAGGATCGTGTCCGCCGTGCGCCGATCGAGACGGCGGGCGGTTGCGAGGTCGTGGTAGTGGCTCAGGTCCGTGCTCACGAGAACGAGCGTGCCCGCCTCGCCGAGGAACTCGTCGATGAGGTCCGCCGTGGCTCCCGCGGACAGCTCCGACACGGCGACCGGCAGGAACGTGAATGCCGCGCCGAGGACGCGCTGGAGGAACGGAAGCTGTACTTCGAGAGCGTGCTCGGGGGTATGCGGTCGATCGTCCACGGCGGCGCCGCGCGCCACGGCGCGGGGGCGCAGCGCCGCGTCGATCGGCACCTCGCCGAGCGGCGTCGCCCACGCGTCGGCCGCCGGAACGGCCGAGCCGCGCACCGCGACGCGGTGCACGGGTCCAAAGGCGACGACCCGCGCGATCGAGGCCGCGTGCGGGCGGAGGCGCGCGTACGCGCTCGCAGCGACCGGGCCCGAGTAGACGGTGCCCGCGTGCGGGACGACCAGAGCCTGCGGGAGCGGGCCGTCCGGGGAAGTTCCCGCGGCGGACAGGAGAGCGTCGATGTGCCGGGCGAGTTCCGACGGCCAGGCCGGATAGAACGTTCCCGCGACGGCGGGAGGGCGCACGTGGCGCGCCGTCATGACGCCGCCAGATGAACGGGCAAGCGACGGGAACCCCAGGAACCTGGGATTTCTTCGAAAACTCCCGGGCACCGGGCGCCGCACGCGCCGCAGTGGCCGCAGGCCCTCAGGCCCCAAGCGCCAATCTCGTATCCATTTCTTTCGATGAGAATCTCCCCGCACTCCGCGCAGGTCGTGCTTTGGCCTTCCGGGTCGTAGACGTTGCCCGTGTACACCCATCGAAGGCCGTTTCTCCTCGCGATCTTCCGCGCGCGCTTCAGCGTCGCGCCGGGGGTCGCGGAGATGTCACGCATCTTCCAGTCCGGATGGAACGCGGTGAAGTGATGCGGCACGTCCGGCCCGAGGTGGCCCGCGATCCAGCGCGTCATCGCGTCCAGCTCTGCGTCGGAGTCGTTCAAGCCGGGGATCAGGAGCGTCGTAATCTCGACCCAGACCTTTGTCTCCTTCACGAGATATTCCAGCGTCTCGAGGACCGGCTGCAGGTGCGCGCCGCACTGCTTCCTGTAGAAGTCCTCCGTGAACGCCTTGAGGTCGACGTTCGCGGCGTCCATCGCGGCGAAGAGCTCCTCCCGCGGCTTCGGCGAGACGTAGCCGGCCGTAACCGCGACTGTCTTCACGCCGCGCGCGCGGCAGGCGTTGGCGACGTCGATCGCGTACTCCATGAAGACGACGGGATCGTTGTACGTGAAGGCGACGCTCCGGCAGTCGCGCTCGGTGGCCGCGCGGGCGATGCGCTCCGGCGTGGCCTCGTCCGCGAGCGTGTCGATCTCGCGGGATTTCGAAATATCCCAGTTCTGACAGAAGCGGCAGGCGAGGTTGCAGCCGGCGGTCCCGAAGGAGAGGACCGACGAGCCTGGGTAGAAGTGATTCAGCGGCTTTTTCTCGATCGGGTCGACGCAGAATCCGCTGCTCCGGCCGTACGTCGTCAGGACGATCGCGCCGCCGCGCGCGGCCCGGACGAAGCAGTGTCCCTCCTGTCCCTCCTTGAGCCGGCATTCCCGCGGGCAGACGTCGCACTGGACGCGCTCGTTCAGAACGGGCTTTCCGAGGAGGACTTCCAGACGACGCGCGACTACCTCATGAAGAACGTCTACCTCCTGA
>JBDTML010000165.1:0-15649 GCA_039934255.1 Acidobacteriota bacterium
GCTCACGGGCCCGAACATGGGCGGCAAGTCGACCTACCTGAGACAGAACGCGCTCCTCGTGCTTCTTGCGCATGCCGGCTCGTACGTGCCGGCGGCCGCGGCGACCGTCGGTCTCGCGGACCGGATCTTCACGCGCGTCGGAGCCTCGGATTCTCTCGTGCGCGGCGAGTCGACGTTCCTCGTCGAGATGGCCGAGACGGCCCACATCCTCCGGCACGCGACGGAGCACAGCCTCGTCATTCTCGACGAGATCGGGCGCGGAACGTCCACGTTCGACGGTCTCTCCCTCGCATGGGCCATCGCCGAGCATCTGCACGACACCGGCATGCGGCGCGTCCTCTTCGCGACGCATTACCACGAGCTGACCGAGATGGCGCTCGTGAAGAGCGACGTCAAGAACCGCATGATGACCGCGAAGGAGTGGAACGGAGAGGTCGTGTTCCTGCGCAAGGTTGCGGAGGGCACGGCCGACCGTTCCTACGGTGTTCAGGTGGCGCGTCTCGCTGGGATTCCGGAAACCGTGCTCGTCCGCGCGCGGGAGATCCTCGGAAACCTCGAGAGACAGCAGATGGACGTCGGCGGGCGCCCGCGCCTCGCCGAGCACGCGGGAGAGCCGCGGCCGGCGAATGCGCAGCTCGACCTGTTCCGCGGGCAGGGCGAGCTCGTCCTCGACGCGATAGGGCGGGTGGATGTCGACTCCCTCACGCCGCTCGCCGCGCTGCAGCTCCTCGCGTCGCTGCAGCATCGGCTGCGGGGGGAAGAATGAAGAAGAATATTTTGCTTCGGAGAAGAGAAGAGAAGAGAAGAAGAGTAAGAAGGATTTCTTAGAGGGTAATAGAAGAAGAAATGGCTGCCGCATCCGGGTCGCGCTTCGTGTTCGGGCTCGCGGGCCCCGCGCTGTCCGCCGAGGAAAGCCGTCTCCTCGTCGCGCTTCGGCCTTTCGGCCTCTTCCTTTCTAAGCAAAATATTCATACGCCCTCACAGACAGCTTCTCTGCTGGAGGTGTTACGAGGGCTCTTCTCTCCCTCGCCCCTCCTCTTTCTTTCCCAGGAAGGCGGGAGCGAGGATCCTCTTGGGCCGCTCCTCGGGACGCCCTCTTCATCGGCCGCCGCGTGCGCGGCGGCGGGGACGGACCGCGTGCACGAGAGCGCCTACCTGATGGGACGCGCGGCGCGGCTGCTCGGCTTCGACGTGAATCTTGCGCCCGTCCTCGACCTCGGGCAGCCGGGGACGGGAGCCGTCGTCCTCGAGGGGCGCTGCTTCGGATTCCACGCCGAGGACGTCGTCCTCTCGGGAATGATGTTCCTGCATGGCCTGGCGCGCGCGGGCCTCGCGGCCGGAGTGAAGCACTTCCCCGGCCTCGGGCGCGCCGGCACGGACACGCGCGTGTCGAGGCCGGTGATCGACGCGCACGACGTGGACCTCATGGTCACGGACGTCGCGCCCTTCACGAAGCTCGCGCGGGGCGCGGAGTGCGTCGTCGTCGGGCACGGGGCGTACCCGGGTTTCACCGGGGACGAGACGCCGGCGTCCCTCTCGCCGAAGCTCCTCGGCGTCCTGCGCGGCCCCGCGCGCTTCGATGGTGTCGCCCTCGCCGATGATCTCCTCAAAGGAGCCCTCGACGGGTCGCTACCCGAGCGCGCGGAGCGCGCGGCGCGCGCCGGGTGCGACGCGCTGATCGTGTCGGGGCGAAGCGAATTCTGGGAGGAGTGCGCGGCGCGCGTCGCCGCCCTCGGCGAAGACCCGGCGCGCGACGCGCGCTTCGCCGCGCTAAGGCGGCGTGTCGCAGACGCGCCGCGTCCGCGATTCACCGAGGAAGCGTGGGGCAAGCTGGCCGCAGAGGCAGCGGTCTTCGCCGAACTGATGGCCAAGCCGAGAGAGAAGAGAAAAGACGAGGAATTCAGATTTTCTTAGAAGGAAGAAGAAGAAGAGAAGAAGGGCGGGCCGAGCGAGCCCCGCCTCTAGAACGGAACGTCGTCGTCCGCGTCGCCGCCCGCGCTCGCGTCTGGAACCGCCGGGGTCGACGCCCCCGAGGCGCCGCCGCCGTCGGGACGCCCGCCGAGCATCTTCATGTCGCGGGCCTTGATCTCGGTGGCATAGCGCTTCTGGCCCGACTCCTTGTCGTCCCACGTGCGCGTCTGGAGCGCGCCCTCGATGTAGACGAGGCGCCCCTTGGACAGATAGCGCTCGCAGATGCTTGCGAGCTTGTCGAACGCGACGACCGTGTGCCACTCGGTCTTTTCCTGTTTCTGCCCGCTCGCGCGGTCGTTCCACGTTTCCGTCGTGGCGATGCGCAGGCGGGCGATGGGCACGCCGCCCGTCGTCGCGCGCATCTCCGGGTCTGCACCGAGGTGTCCGATGAGGATGACCTTGTTCACGGATCCAGCCATGGAAATCTCCTCCGATCGCCCTGGATCCTACAATCGGTCCGGTTTGAGCGACACGCGGAAACTGGTCCGGTCGGCCTGGGGCATTACCGCGTGGACGGCGGTCTCCCGTCTTGCGGGTGTCCTCCGGGACGCGACCATCGCGCGCTTTCTCGGCGCTTCGGCCCTGTCGGACGCGTTCTACACGGCGTTTCGCATCCCGAACACCTTCCGGGCGATCGTGGGCGAGGGCGGCCTGCCGGGTGCGTTCGTCCCGATGGCCAGGAAGGTGGGGCGCGAGCGGCCGGGCCAGGAAGGGGCCTACGCGGGCCGCGTTCTCGTCCTCCTGGTCTGCGTCCTCGTGGGCATCGTGGCGCTGGGAATCGCCTTCGCGGGTCCGATCGTCGCGCTCTTCGCGAACGGCTTCAAGGCCACGCCGGGAAAGTTCGAGCTGACCGTCCGGCTGACCCGTTGGATGTTCCCGTACGTTCTCCTCGTCTCCGTGGCCGCGCTGCTGGAGGCGTTTCTGAATTCCAAGGGCTTCTTCCAGCTTTCGGCGGCGACGCCCATCGCGTGGAATCTAGCGGTCGTCGCGGCCGCGTGGGTCCTCGCGCCCGCCGGCGTTTCGCCGGTCGTGGCGCTCACGGTGGGCGTCCTCGTCGGAGGGGGCCTCCAGGTCGCGCTGCAGGGGCCGGCCGTGCGGCGCCTCGGCCTCAGGTTTTCCGGCTCGCCCTTTCGCGACGCGGAGGTGAAGCGCACGGCGCTCCAGATCGCACCCCGGCTTTATGGCTACGGCGTCGGACAGCTCTCGTTCGTCGTGTCGACCCGGACGCTCGCGGCCCTCGGGGATGCCTTCGTGACGTACAACTTCTGCGCGTGGCGCGTCACGGACTTCGTCCTCGGAGGATTCGTCGTCTCTTTGACGCGGGCCATCCTGCCTTCGCTGTCGGACCAGGCCCTCGAGAAGGACCGGACCGCGTATCGCAGCACGATCGGTTTAGCTCTTCGCCTCATCGGGTTCATCACGATTCCCTCGACGGTCGGCCTCACGCTCCTCGCGACTCCGCTCATCGACGTCGTGTTCCGCCGCGGGCGTTTTGGGACACAGGACGTCGACAAGACGGCGCTCGCCGTCGGATTCTTCGCGCTGGGGCTCTTCGCCGCCGCGGGCGTGAAGATCCTCACGCAGGCGTTCTATGCGCTCCACGACACGCGGACGCCCGTCTACGTGGCCACGTTCGACCTCGCCGTGTTCTGGGTCCTCTGTGTGACGCTCGCCGGGCCGATGCAGCACGCGGGGGTCGCGCTCGCGACGGCGGCCGGATTCTGGATCAACTTTCTCGTGCTCCTCGCCCTTCTAAGGAAGAGGCTGGGCCGAATGGGCGGGCGCGCGGTCCTCGAGTCGCTCTTCCGGCTTCTTCTCGCAAGTCTCGCGATGGGGGCGGTCGTCTGGGCGGCGTCGGCCAGGCTCGTGCCGTACCGAATGATCTGGACCCTCCCGCTCCGAATCGCCTGGGTTGCGGCCGTGGCGGCGCTCGGAGCGGCCTCCTTTCTGGCGTTCGCGAACGCGCTCCGCGCACCGGAGGTGGGCGAGGTGCTCGGCGCGCTGCGGCGGAAGAAAAAAACGACGACTTGACGCTCAAAGGATCGCCGAAGCTCTATCCGCGCGACCTCTGAGCCGCCGCGTCCCTGTCCCTACAGAATTTCGATCGGGACCGGGGCGAAGCAGAGGACGAAAATGAAGAGCACCGCCGCGGCGACGAGCTTCCTCCGGTCGTCGAGGGGCTCGTCCTCGTTCAGGACCCTCGGATGGCGTATGCCCGTGAAGAGCGTGAAGAGTACCCATACCCACCACCCGGGCCATTTCAGTCCGAGGACGGCGAGGACGACGAGGAGCGGGATCGCGATGAAGCGCTGAAAGCGCCCGAAGACGGCGTAAATCGTGTGCCCACCGTCGAGCTGTCCGAGCGGCAGGAGGTTCAGCGCGGTCACGAACAGACCGAACCACGCGGCGAGGAAGACGGGGTGTTCGATGACGTCGACGCTCGTGTACGTGGCGCCGACGAAGAGTTTCTGGAAGAGCTGAACGAGGATGGGATACTGGAAGATCACCGTCCCGTCCCCAAGCGCCGGACCGGTATTGACCCGCGAATGCGAGACGCCCCACGCGAGGAGGGGAACGGCAACGGCGAATCCTGCGATCGGTCCCGCGACCGCCATGTCGAACAGTTGTTTCTTGTCCCGGATCGGCTCGCGGATGCGGATGAAGGCGCCCATCGTTCCCACGAGCGACGGAAACGGAATGAAGTACGGGGGGGACACGTCGATCCCATACCGGCGGCAGACGACGTAGTGGCCGGCTTCATGCGCGACGAGGATCGCGAGGAGAGGGAGAGAGAACGACAGGGCGCCTTCGAGAAGATGGGCGAACACTTCGGCGGACGCGCCGCTTCCCAGGAGCGAAGGCCGGAAGTTTATCGCGAATCCCGCCCCGGCCCAGCTCGTCGTCGCGAGCGTGAGCAGGAGGAGAAGCACGTGCAGCCACCACCGCTCCTTCCGCCGCGGCACGAGGGCCGGGGCCGGCGTCCAGACTTCGCTCATCTGCTCAGGATTGCGGGCTGGTGGGGAGCGTGCCGGACGGGGGAGCCTTGGCCTCGGCCGGGCCGGTCATGTCGCGCAACTCCTTGCCCGGCTTGAAGCGGATCGTGAAGCCGGGGGGAATCTGGACTTCCTCGGTGGGGCGCTTCGGGTTCCGCCCGATCCCTCGCTTGCGGGGTTTGACCAGGAACACCCCGAAGCCGCGCAGCTCGATGCGCTCACCGCGCGAAAGGGCCTGGCGCAGTACGTCGATGATCGTCTCGACGGCCTGGGTCGCCTTCTGGCGCGGCACATTAGCCGCCTCGGCGACGGCATTGATGATGTCGTTCTTGATCACGTGGTTGGAGTCTACCTGTCCTCGGGCATCTCGTTCAAATCGCGTCGGTTGGGCCGCTGAGGGACCTCCTACAAGCGACCGAGACGCCGTTTCAGGAGAACGATCTCGAGGGCCGTGGCCGCCATGGCCGCGAGCCTCTTGAGCGCAGGCACCGAGGGCGGGTTCTCGCCTGAATCCGCCTCGCCGTAGAGGTAGAGAACGGTCTTTCCCCTGAGGTTGACGGGCACCACGGCCATGAGCCCGGCGCCATCCGAACCGAGCGCCCGGAGGGTCGAGGCGGTCCCGGGAAGATCGGGTTGCGGACCCACGTAGAACCCCTCCGTATTGCGCAGCGTCGCGAACACAGAGGGCTCGGAGTCGGGCAGGTGAAACGAAGCGAGATCCGGAGCCGCCGGTCTCGACGCCCAGCCGCGCACGTGGTCGGGGTATGCGACGAAGAGCGCCGCTCGCCTCGCGTTCCTGAGGCATTCGTCCAGAACGGCCTCCGCGATCTCGTCGCGGTTCCGGGCAGCCGCGAGCTTCGCGATGAGCAGGTTGTCTCCCGCAAGCTCGGCGGCTTCCGCGGTTCCCGCTTCCGCGGCCCCCGGCTCGGCTGCCGGCGTTTCCTCGAGCCGGCGAGGGAATTCCATCGAGTCGGGCTCCGGGTCGAGCGACTCGAGCGCGTCTTCGAAGATCTCGTTCTCGATCCGGCGGGCGGTGGCAAACGAGGCCGCGGGGGAGAGCTCCGAGCCGGACTGCCACGGGTCGCCCTGGTCGAAGTGCCGCATGCGCTGCGGGTAGGGAGACGTGAGGTCGGGCGGCGGCGGCGGAACGACGCGAAGCTCCGGCCGACTCCGCGGACGGGCACCCCGGGCCGGCTGGGTGGGCTCGTCGGTATCGGTCGTCGCCGGTGGCTGCGCTTCGCGAAGGTACGCGGCCGCCGAGAGGTAACGGGGCTCGACGTCGGCCGCGTAGTAGCGGTAGAGGAGCGCGTAGACGCGCACCTCGAGCGCGGCGTGGGGAACGATCCGGAATCCCGTCAGCGCCGCGAGCTCGTCGAGAGCCGCAAGGTCGCCGGGGTCGCGCATGGCGACGGCCAGGCTCCGTCCCTGCTTGCGGAATGGCACGGCGTGCAGGCGTTGGGCCACACGGCCCGGCACGAGCCTGAGGACGTCGGCCCGGATCTGTTCGAGAGCATCCGGCGACGCAGGCGGGACGCGGTGCTGGACCGAGAGGCCGTGGAGGATGACCTCCTCTGAGGCCTCCTCCTCCAGGAGCGCCGTCCCGAACCGTCCCTTCTGCCGGGCCTGCCGGAGAACGGCACGGTGCCTCTGCTCGTCCGTGATGAGCGTCTTTTCGATGAGGAGGTCGCCCAGTCGCGGCATGATTGTTCGAAATCCAGTTTACACCGCGGCTCCCTGTAGAATCGGGCGCATGAGCGACCGGCCCATCCGCGTTCTCGTCGCGAAGCCCGGCCTGGACGGGCACGACCGCGGGGCGAAGGTCATTGCGCGCGCGCTCCGCGACGCCGGCATGGAAGTCATCTACTCGGGGCTCCGGCAGACGCCGAAACAGATCGCGGCGGCCGCCGTCCAGGAAGACGTCGACGTCGTCGGAATTTCCATCCTGTCCGGCGCCCACAACGTGCTCGTCCCGGAAGTGATCGACGCGCTCAGGGAGGCCGGCGGCGAAGGGATCGCCGTCGTCGTGGGCGGCATCATTCCCGAGAAAGACATTGCTCCGCTCAAGGCGCGGGGCGTGCGCGACATTTTCCTTCCGGGGACCACCACGGGTGCCACGGTCGACGCGATCCGCCGCCTCGCCGCCGAGCGGGCGTGAGCGAAGTTCTCGTCTCGCAACTCACGCCGTCCTCGTCCGAGTTCCGGGAGAACGCCGTCCACCACCGCGCCCTGGCGGCTCGTCTCACGGCCGAGCTCGCGAAGGTGCGGGAGGGCGGCGGCGAGAAGGAGCGCGCACGGCACGTGGCGCGCGGCAAGCTTCCCGTGCGCGAGCGCCTCGAGCGCCTGCTCGATCCGGGGACGGCCTTTCTCGAGGTTGCGCCGCTCGCGGGTTGGGGCCTCTACGACGACACGGCGCCCTCCGCCGGTCTCGTGACGGGCGTCGGCCGCGTCTCGGGCCGCACGGTCATGATCATCGCCAACGACGCCACCGTGAAGGGTGGCACGTATTACCCGATCACCGTGAAGAAGCACCTGAGGGCGCAGGAAATCGCACTGGAGAACGATCTTCCCGCGGTCTACCTCGTGGATTCGGGCGGCGCGTTCCTCCCGCTTCAGGCCGAGGTCTTTCCCGACCGCGACCACTTCGGGCGGATTTTCTACAACCAGGCGCGCATGAGCGCGGCCCGTCTCCCGCAGGTCGCGGCGGTGCTTGGCTCGTGCACGGCGGGCGGGGCGTACGTGCCCGCGATGTCGGACGAGACGGTCATCGTGAAGAACCAGGGAACGATCTTCCTCGCGGGCCCTCCGCTCGTGAAGGCCGCGACCGGGGAGGACGTGACGGCCGAGGAGCTCGGCGGCGGCGACGTGCACACGCGCCTGTCCGGTGTCGCGGACCATCTGGCGGAAGACGACGCCGACGCGCTCGAGAAGGTGCGCGAGATCGTGGCCCACCTCGGAGGTTCGCGGGTGGAGGCGCCGGGACGCATCGCTCCCGAGGAACCACGGTTTCCCGCCGAGGAGCTTTACGGCGTCGTCCCGAAGGACCTGAGGCGGCCCTACGACGTGCGCGAGCTTCTCGCGCGCCTTCTCGACGGCTCCCGCTTCCACGAGTTCAAGCCGCGTTACGGGGCCACGCTCGTCACGGGTTTCGCGTACGTGGAGGGATTCCCCGTGGCCGTTCTCGCCAACAACGGAGTCCTCTTCTCCGAGTCGGCCCTGAAGGCGACGCATTTCATCGAGATGGCGTGTCAGCGCGAAGTGCCCCTCGTTTTCCTCCAGAACATCACGGGCTTCATGGTGGGTAAGGCTTACGAGCAGGGCGGCATCGCGAAGGACGGCGCGAAAATGGTGCATGCGGTCGCGAACGCCGCCGTCCCGAAGTTCACCCTCCTCGTGGGCGGGTCCTTCGGCGCCGGAAACTACGGGATGTGCGGGCGCGCCTACCAGCCGCGCTTTCTCTGGACGTGGCCGAACTCCAGGATCAGCGTCATGGGCGGCGAGCAGGCGGCGGACGTTCTTGCCACAGTCAAGGACGATCAGCGTGTCCGAGAGGGGAACCCGAAGATGACCGACACGGAGAGGGCCGCGTTCCGAAGGCCCACGCTCGAGAAATACGAAGCCGAGGGAAACCCGTACTTCGCGTCGGGGCGGCTCTGGGACGACGGCATTCTCGATCCGGTGGAGACGCGCCGCGTTCTCGCGCTCGGGCTCGCGGCCGCGGCGACCGGGTCGCGGCGGGAGACGCGCTTCGGCGTGTTCCGGATGTAGGCATGCGACGCGTCCTTCTCACGCTGCTTCTCCCTCTGATCCTGGCGCTCCCGTCCCGCGCCGACGAGCGCGCGCGGTGCGGCACGGTGGACGCCCTCGAGGTCACGTCCCTGACGCGGACGAAGCTCACGGCGTTCCTTCGCACCTCGCTCCCGGAGGCCGCCGCGGGCGGAAAACAGACTTTCGCGGGCGAGATTGCGGTGGCGAACACGCCTATTCCCCTCGGGCCGTCGCTGACGGCCATGGTCCAGCCGGGTCCGGGCGGGAATTCCGCCGTGTTCCTCGTGGACCTCGATCTCGCGAAGATCCCGCAGGTGCTGCTCTCCCGTGTGCACCCCGTGGCGCTCGACGTGACGGTGAAGGGCACTCTCCGCGGCGAGGGCGGAACGCAGGCCCCTGTGTGCAGCGCCGGCGTCCTGAAGATTGGTACGCCGGAGGTGCGCGCATCGGCTCCGATGGGCGGGGCGATCGCCGGCTTCTCCGGCGCGCGCTTCACGGGGATCACTCTCACCGAAGTCCAGGGCAACGCGACCGTGACGATCTTCAACCCTCTCTCGTTCCCGCTCGACGTGAAGGACCTCGTTTACTCTGTCTGGGTGGGTGATCGACGAATCGCCGAGGGGGAGAAACACGGCCTGAGGCTTCACCCCGGCCGCGACAACGCGATCGAGCTACCGATCGCCGCGCCCAGCGCCGATCTCCTGTCCGCGCTCGGCAGCGCGGTGGCCGGCGGCGGACACGTGGCGGGCCGGCTCGTCGCACGTGTCTCCGTGCGCGTGGGCCGGGACCAGATTCTGACCGTGCCCCTCGACCTCCCGGGGTCGGTGGAGATGATGCGATGAGCGAATCAGGCGTTCTCCTCGAACGCGCGGCGGATCCCCGGATCGCGCGCCTCATCCTGAACCGCCCGGCCCGGCGGAACGCGTTCGACGGCGAACTCGTGGGCCTCCTGCAGCGCGCCGTGCGCGAGCTGGCGGGCGATGCGACGACCCGCGTCATCGAGCTCTCGGGCGCGGGGAAGGCGTTTTGCGCCGGCGCCGACATCGACTGGATGAAGAAGGTCTCCGGCTTCACGATGCAGGAGAACCTGCGCGATTCGGCGGAGCTGGCGTCGCTCTTTCGCGCGTTCGACGAACTCGCGAAACCGATCGTCGCGCGCGTTCAGGGCGCCGCCCTGGGCGGGGGGACCGGCCTCCTCGCCGTGTGCGATGTCGTCGTGGCCGCCGAGGATGCGATCTTCGGCACGACCGAGGTGAGGCTCGGGGTCATTCCCGCCGTCATCTCGCCCTATCTCGTTCACAAGATCGGGGAATCGCGCGCGCGTGTCTGGTTCGTCACGGGAGACCGTATCTCGGCGGAAGAGGCCCGGCAGGCCGGGCTCGTGCACCGCGTCGTTCCGGAAAAGGAGCTCGGCTCCGCGGCGCAAGCGATCCTCGACGCGATCCTGCTGGGGGGCCCGGAAGCCGTGGCCGAGGCCAAGCACCTCGCGCGCGCGGTTGCCGCGATGCCGATCCGGGACGCCACGAACATGGCGATCCAACGCCTGGCCGAACGGCGCGCCTCGGCCGAGGGGAGGGAGGGCCTCGCGGCGTTTCTCGAGAAGCGAAAGCCGTCCTGGGCGGCGGGGCCGGGCGCGAAGAAGTCGTGACCTACGCCCGGCGGCTCAGCCGCGTGCTCGTCGCGAACCGCGGCGAGATCGCCGTGCGCGTGCTCCGGGCCTGCCGGACGGCCGGACTCGAATGCGTGGCGGTGTATTCGGACGCGGACCGCGAGGCGCGGCACGTCGCCCTCGCGGATGCGGCGGTCAGGCTCGGCCCTGCGCCGGCCCAGGAGTCGTACCTCTCGATTCCACTTCTGATTTCCGCCGCGCAGAAGACGCGCTGCGACGCCGTACATCCCGGCTACGGGTTTCTCTCGGAGAACGCGGACTTCGCGCGCGCGGTCACGGATGCGGGGATGGTCTGGATCGGACCGCCGGCCGAGGCCATGGAAGCCATGGGATCGAAGATTTCTGCGAGAGAAAGAATGAAAGCGGCCGGAGTGCCTGTGGTTCCGGGTGCTCTGATTGGAGCGCCCGCCGCCTCTGGCACCTTCGAAGAAATTCTTGCTCTCGGTCTCCCGGTCGTCGTGAAAGCATCGGCCGGGGGCGGAGGGAAGGGGATGCGCGTCGTGCGCGAGGTCTCTTCTCTTTCCGAAGCAATAGCTTCCTGCCGCCGTGAGGCTCTCGCCGCGTTCGGGGATTCCACGGTCTACGTCGAGAAGTACTTCGACTCCCCCCGCCACATCGAGGTGCAGATTCTCGGGGACATGCACGGCAACGTCGTCGCCATCGGCGAACGCGAGTGTTCGCTCCAGCGGCGCCACCAGAAGGTCGTCGAGGAATGCCCTTCGCCCGCGGTGACGCCTGAGCTTCGCTCGCGGCTGTGCCGGGCCGCCGTCGAGGCGGCGCGGGCGGTCGGCTACGTCAGCGCGGGGACCGTCGAGTTCTTGCTCGAGCCTTCAGGCGCGTTCTGGTTCCTGGAGATGAACACGCGTCTCCAGGTGGAGCACCCGGTCACGGAAGAGGCGTTCTCGCTGGACCTCGTCGCGCTCCAGCTCTCGATTGCCGCGGGCGGGCGGCTTCCCGAGCTTCCCGCCGCGCCCTCTTTCCACGCGATCGAGGCGCGGGTATACGCTGAGGATCCGGACGCGGGGTTTCTCCCGCAGGCGGGGCGGCTCCTTCTGTGGGTCGAGCCTTCGGGACCGGGCGTGCGCGTGGATTCGGGCGTGATCACGGGGCAGGCCGTGGACGTTCACTACGATCCGATGCTCGCGAAGATCGTCGCGAAGGGCCGGACCCGGGAGGAAGCGCGACGGCGGCTCGTCGCGGCGCTTCGCGAGACCGTTGCCCTCGGCGTCACGACGAATCTCTCGTGGCTCGGACGCTTGCTCGAGTCCGACCCAGTCATCCGCGGCGAAACGCACACGAGCCTGATCGAGACGCTCGCACTTCCGGCGCCGCTCGCGCCTCCCGACGAAGTCTTCGCCGCGGCGGCGTCGGTTCTCTCCGGCCCCGCGGCCGCTGCCATGGGAGGCACGAAGAGCTCCTCGCCCGGACCGTTCGACGCGCCGTTTCGTATGGGAGGCGGCGCGTGAGGCTGCGCGATCTCCGAACCGGGGAGGAGCGCGAGGTGGCGGGCAAGGACGTGGCGCCGGGCACGATGGCCCTCCGCGCGGGCAACGTCGCGTGGGTATCGCACCGGGGCGAGACCTATCGCCTTTCGGCCGTTCCCCGCTTTTCTTCGCGGACCGCCCGCCGGCCCGAAGACACGCACTCGCTCGAGGCTCCCATGCCCGGCCGAATTCTTGGAGTCCGAACCGCCGCCGGCGCGACCGTGAAGAAAGGGGACACGCTCGTCCTCGTCGAGGCGATGAAGATGGAGCACGCTGTGCGCGCGCCGAAGGACGGCACCGTGGCGCGCGTCCTCGTCAACGAGGGGCAGATGGTCGGCCTCGGCGACGTCCTCGTGGAAATGGAATGAACGCGTCGCGCGTCACGATCGTCGAGGTCGGTCCGCGCGACGGCCTGCAGAACGAAGCGGCGGCCGTCCCGACCGACGTCAAGGTCGCGTTCATCGACGCGCTCTCCGCTTCGGGCCTGCCGGTCATCGAGGCGACGGCGTTCGTCTCGCCGAAGGCGATCCCGCAGCTGGCCGACGGAGAAGAGGTGTTTCGCCGAATCGGGAAGCGCCCGGGAGTCCGCTATCCCGTCCTCGTGCCGAACGAAAAGGGACTGGATCGGGCGGAGGCGTGCGGCGTCCGGGAGATCGCGGTCTTCACGGCGGCATCCGAGACCTTCAACCGGAAGAACATCAACGCGTCGATCGACGAGTCCTTCGAGCGCTTCGCGCCCGTGATCCGGCGTGCCCAGGCGTCCGGGATGCGGGTCCGCGGATACGTCTCGTGTGTCTTCGGCTGCCCGTACGAGGGCGCCATCGCCCCGTCCTCGGCCGCCCGCGTCGCGCGGCGGCTTCTCGACGCGGGATGCGACGAGGTGTCCCTCGGGGACACGATCGGCGTCGGCGTTCCCTCCCAGGTGCCCGCAGTCGTCGAACGATGCGTCGATGCGGGCGCGCCTCTTTCGCGCCTCGCGCTCCATTTCCACGACACGCGCGGCACGGCGCTCGCGAACGTTGCGGAGGGTCTCCGGCAGGGCGTCCGGATCTTCGACTCGTCTGCCGGCGGCCTCGGGGGGTGTCCGTACGCTCCGGGGGCGGCGGGGAACGTCGCCACGGAGGACCTCGTATACCTCCTCCACGGGATGGGCTTCGAGACGGGCGTAGACCTGACTCTCGTCGCGGCCGCGAGCCGGGCTCTTTCCGCGGCGATCGCGCGCTCCCCGGTCTCCCGCGTTTATCAGGCGCTCGAGTCCACGCGCTTGCCGCGGGCGGTGTAAACTCAGCCGATATCGGCCCCTGCGAGGAGATCGAATGCCGCATCGGATTCTCTTGGCAGACGACAGTCTGACCATTCAGAAGGTCATCGAGCTGACCTTCTCGGGAACGGAGTTCGAGCTGAAGGCCGTCGGAAACGGCGACCTGGCGCTCTCGCTCCTCGAGTCTTTCGCGCCGGACATCGTCCTCGCGGACTGCGTCATGCCGGGGAAGACCGGATACGAGCTGTGCGAGGAGATCAAGAGCCGGCCAGGTGGCCGGTACGTGCCGGTGATCCTTCTCACGGGGACCTTCGAGCCGTTCGACAAGCCGCGGTCCGAGCGCGCGGGCGCGGACTCCTGCGTCACGAAGCCCTTCGATTCGCAGGCTCTCGCCTCGCTGGTGCGCGATCTCGTGAAAAAGGCTGCCGAAGAGCGCGCCGCGGCGCCTCCCGAGCCGCCTCCCGCGCCGGAGCCGCCCCCGCCTCCGCCTGTCGCGCCGCCCCCTTCCGTCGAAGATCGCGCCGAGTCCACCGATCCGACCCTGTCCGGAGTCGCGCCGTTCTTCACGCTCCCGATGGCGGCGATGCAGGCGCCCCAGCCGGTGCCCGACGAGAATATGTACGCCACGTCGGCAATCCCCGTGTTTCGGGAAACCGAGATCGAGATGCCCCTCGAGGCGCCTGCCGCCGTCATCGCGCCGGCTCCCGATCCGCCCACCGAACCGCTCGGGCTCCCGTTCACGCCCACGGCGGACTACGAAATGGATCTCGGCGCGCTCGACGACGAGCCGCCGCACCGAGATCTCGATGAAGACATCGCGGCCTTCGAGGCGTCCGGCCGAGGCACCTCGCGGCCGGAGCTCTGGGACTCGCCCGCGGTGAAGGCGGCGACTGCGGCGTCCGAGGCGGAGTCAACCCAGGCATCTCCCGCGGAGCACCCGCAGGGCGACCTCGAGGCCCTCGCGGCGGAAGCGAGACTCTCCGACCTCAAAAGCCTCATCCCGCAGGCGTCTGCGGCGGCGGCGGCGTCGGCCGCGGCGGCCGCGGCGGCAGCGTCGGCCGCGGCGGGCTCTCTCTCCGACGACGACATCGAGCGCATCGCGCGCCGCGTTCTTGAACTCTCCGGCGAGCGCATCGTGCGCAGGATCGCGTGGGACGTCGTGCCGGAGCTCGCTGAGCGCCTGGTGAAAGAGCGGCTCGACGAGCTCGAGCGGGCCGACTAGAACCTCGAGGTCTCTTCCCCTCAGCCTCGCCCTCGTGCGATGCTGCGCCTCCTCCCATGACGAAGCGGCCTGAACTCGAGAAGAACTTCGAACCCGCCTCCTTCGAGATGCGCTGGTACAAGGCGCAGGAGGACGCGGGGTTCTTCCGCCCCGAGGCGGCCGCTCCCGACGCGAAACCCTTCACGATCGTCATCCCGCCGCCGAACGTCACCGGCCGGCTCCACGTCGGGCACGCGCTCGGCCGCACGCTCGAAGACGTGCTCTGCCGCTGGCGGAGGATGCAGGGACGCGCCGTCCTGTGGGTGCCCGGCGTCGACCACGCGGGCATCGCGACGCAGATGGTCGTCGAGCGGGATCTCAAGGAGCGCACCGGAAAGAGCCGTCACGACCTCGGACGCGAGGCCTTCCTCGCGCTCTGCCGCGAGTGGGCGGGGGCTCGGCGCGGCGACATCCTGAACCAGATCCGGCGCCTCGGCTCGTCGTGCGACTTCTCGCGTGTGTATTACACGCTCGACGAGCCACGTTCGAAGGCCGTGCGGCACGTTTTCACGACGCTCTACCACGAGGGGCTCGCCTACCGCGCCGAGCGGATGGTGAACTGGTGCCCGAGCTGCGCCACCGTGCTCTCGGATCTGGAGGTGAACCACGTCGAGAGCTCGGGTCACCTCTACTCGTTCGCGTATCCGCTGGACGGGGCTCCGGTGAACGGGGTGGCCGGCGAGCTCGTCGTCGCCACGACGCGGCCCGAGACGATGCTCGGCGACTCGGCGCTCGCTGTCCATCCCGACGACGAGCGCTATGCGGGGCTGGCCGGAAGGCGCGTGCAGCTGCCCCTGACCGGCCGGAGCATTCCCGTGATAACCGACTCCTTCGTGGACCCCAAGTTCGGCACGGGCGCCGTGAAGGTCACGCCCGCGCACGACCCGAACGACTTCGAGGCGGGGAAACGCCACGCGCTCGAGTCGATCGCCGTGATCGGCTTCGACGGAAAGATGACCGCGGCCGCAGGGGCCGCGTATGCCGGTCTCGACCGCTTCGAGGCGCGAAAGAAGGTCCTCCGGGACCTCGACGCCGCCGGGCTGCGCCGCGGCGAGAAGAGCCACGTCATCCCTCTCGCGCGCTGCCAACGGTGCGACACGATCGTCGAGCCGCTCGTCTCCCTCCAGTGGTTCGTGAAGGTGGCGCCCCTCGCGGAGAAGGCCGTCGCGGCGACCGACGCGGGGGAGACGCGCTTCGTGCCCGAGCTCTGGAAGAAGACGTACGACGAGTGGATGCGGAACATCC
>JBDTML010000166.1:0-12170 GCA_039934255.1 Acidobacteriota bacterium
GGAGACCTCAAGGCTGCCCCCGGGTCCGCGACCGGCAAGTCTCTCTTCGACGAGACTCTCGTCGTCGTCGCGGGGGAGTTCGGTCGCACCGTGGGAGCGCTCAACGGCCAGGCCGGGCGCGACCACTACGCGAATAACACGGTTCTCTTCGCGGGCGGCGGCGTGAAGGGCGGTCAGGTCATCGGCGCGACCGATGCCACCGGCGCGACCATCACGGACTCGGGCGTCTCCGGCCGATCCGAACTCCGGGTGGAGGACGTCGCGTGCACGGTCTACTCGGCGCTCGGCATCGACTGGACGATCGAACGCCACGACGACCCTCTCGGCCGCGGCTTCGAGTACGTTCCGTACGCGAAGGACGGCGTTTACGCGCCGATCGACCGGCTGTTCGGGTGAGGGCCCCTGCGTTTCCTGAGACGGTGTCGCACGGGAAGCGATAGAATTTTCCGCGCATGAGGAAGAGCGTGTTGCCGGCGGCGATCCTCGCGGCGGTGGTGTTGCCGGCGCACGTGGTCCAGGCCGCGGAGCTCGCCCCGTCTCACGCGGTCGCGCCCGTCGCCGCGACCGCTGGGCTGCCCGGCCCGGTTTCCCGCGTTACGTTCCACGAGCAGGTGGAGCGCGTCCTCCAGAAAAACTGCCAGACCTGCCATCACGAGGGCGGGATCGCGCCGTTTCCTCTCGTGTCGTATGCGGACGCGTACGAGCATCGCGTCAAGATGCAGATCGTCACGGGCGATCGGACGATGCCTCCATGGAAGCCCGACTCCCGGTGCGGAGCCGCGCTGCAGGGAAACCCGCGGCTCTCGGACGGCGACGTTGCCGTATTTCTCGAGTGGCTGCGCCACGGCTCGCTGGAAGGCGATGCGGCGCGCGCTCCGGCTCCGCTGTCCTTCGACGACGGCTGGAAGCTGGGCGCGCCCGACCTCCAGCTCGGCATGGCGCAGCCGTTCCAGCCCGACTTCGCGACCGGCGACGTCTATCGCTGCTTTCGCCTCCCGACGGGCCTCAACGGACAGCGCTATCTGTCGGGAATCGAGGTGGCGCCCGGGAACCGCTCGATGGTTCATCACGTCCTCCTCTTCGCTGACACGGCGGGCGCGACCGCCGCGCTCGACGGCAAGGACGGCCAGCCGGGCTATCCGTGCTTCGGGGGCCCCGGCTTCAACGCCGTGTCTCCGCTCGGGGCGTGGGTGCCCGGCTATCGGGCCGCGCTCCTTCCGGACGGCATCGGAATCGACCTGCCGAATAGCTCCACGCTCGTCATGCAGGTCCACTACAGCGCGCGAACGGGGGGTGTCGCTCCCGACCAGACGCAGGTCGCGCTCCATTTCGCGAAAGGGCCCGTGCAGAAGCGCCTCCTCACGCTGCCCCTCGTGAACCAGACGTTCCGCCTCCCCGCGGGACAGGCGAACATTCGGGTGTCGGCGTCGTTCGCGGCGATCCCGTACGACGTGACGCTTCGGAACCTCGCGCCTCACATGCACCTTCTCGGCCGCACGATGAGCGTCACACTGACGCCGCCGGGCGGAACCGCGGCCTGCCTCGTGAACGTCCCGGACTGGGATTTCCGCTGGCAGGGCTTCTACGCCTTCGTGACGCCGGTGAAGGTCAGCCCGTTCTCACGGATAGACGTTCAGGCTTCGTACGACAACTCCGCGGACAATTCGAACAACCCGAACAAACCGCCGAAGGACGTGACGTGGGGCGAGAACACGAGCGACGAGATGTGCCTGTGCTACGTGAGCTTCACGATCGACAGCGAGAACCTGACGGGGGCGGCCGGTCTCGCGCCGACGAGTCTCGAAACGTTCGAGCCATTCTGGGAGATGCGGACGGCGGCGGCGGCCGCTCCTCCGCGGGACCGCTGAAGAGACTCGCGGCCGCCGGGATTCTCGCGTTCGCGGCCCTTCGCGGCGCGCCGTCCACGGCGGAAGCGGCGGGCGACGCTCCGCTCGCGTTCTCTCTTCCCGATGCGGGCGGGAAGACGGTTTCGGTCTCCGATCTGCGTGGCTCCCCGGCCGTCGTCTTCTTTTTCCGTGGCTTCTGGTGCGCGTACTGCGTGGAGCAGCTCGTCCGGCTCGAGAAGCTGAAGGTGGGCGATCTCGCGGGGTTGCCCGTCGTCGCGATCTCCCCGGACGGGCCTTCGGCCATCCGGAAGGGCCTGATCGCGGTGAAGAAGAACCGAGGCGTCGTGCTCACGCATCGCTTTCTCGCGGACGAGGACGTCGTCTTCAAGGAGCGTTACGCCCTCGGCTCGGCGGGGGCGGGGCGTCCGCCCGCGATGCTCCTTCTCGACGGTGCCGGCCACACCGTGTGGCGGTTCGGCGAGAGCCATTACGAAAAGAGCGCGTTCGAGCCATCCCTCGAGGACGCGCTCGCCCGCCTCCCGAAGGAACCGCCGGCTCCGTGACGACCTTTCGGCCGATGCTCGCGACGCGCGTGGACTCGGCGTTTACGCGCGCGGGCTGGGTTTTCGAACCGAAGTACGACGGCTGGCGTGTCCTGGCCCGCCGTACCGGCGGCCGCGTGACACTCTCGTCCCGGAACGGCGTGGACCTGACGAAGGGCGAGCCGGGCATCGCCGCGGCGCTCGCGTCCCTTCCCGGGGGCGACTTTGTCGTGGACGGGGAACTCGTCGTTCTCGGCACGGGGGGCGTGCCGGAGTTCTCACTGCTCCAGAAGCGGGGAGAGGTGGGCGCCCGGCCCGCGAGCCTGATCCTCTTCGACTGCCTCGAAAGAGACGGCGCGAGTCTCGTTTCACAGCCGCTCTCCGCGAGGCGCGCCGCCCTCGAGGGTCTCGTCGCTCGCCGTCCAAACAAACCGCTCGCCCTCTCGGAGCGCCTCGGGCCGGACGGCGAGGCCGCGTTCCGGCGCGCGCAGGCGGAGGGCTGGGAGGGCGTCGTCGGGAAGGACCTCTCCTCGCGCTACGAGGAAGGGCGCCGGTCGCTGCGCTGGCTGAAGGTGAAAGCCCGTCGCCAGGCGGAGTTCGTGATCGGGGGATTCACGCTGCCGAAGGCCGCGCGCGTCCACTTCGGCGCGCTTCTCGTCGGGCTGTTCGACGGGAAGATGGTCCGCTTCTGCGGCGCCGTCGGGACCGGCTTCTCGGAAGAGACGCTCTTCCGTCTCCTCGAAGAGCTGCAGCCGCTCCTTCGCGAGACGTGTCCTTTCTCGGCGATTCCGAAGGAAGCGAAAGACCCGGTCTGGGTCGAACCGCGTCTCGTCGCGGAGGTCGCTTACGCCGAGTGGACGGCCGACGAGCGGCTCCGGCAACCGGCCTTTCTGGGACTTCGGCGCGACAAGAAAGCGAAGAAATGCCGGTGGGAAGAGCGCGAGAAGTAGGAAGCCCCCGGGACCCTAGGGTGCGATCGTGATGAGGCCTGTCATGTTGTCGTGCACGGTTTTCACGGGCGCACAGTCGATCTTCGTGCAGGCGTACGTCCAACTTCCGACCATGCCGCTCGTCGGCGTGAAATTGACGACGCACGGCCGTTGCGGCGGAATCAAATCGCACTGGCTGATACCAAGCACGGCGAGGCCGCCGATCCCGTGCGTCAGGTTCTCGGCGGGGTCGGCGACGAATGTAATGACGTAGGGCTGGCCCACCCTCAGCGTCACTTCGCCCGGCAGCCAGTCCCATTTGGTACTGCCGTGCGAGGAACCGGTGATGGTGACAGCGGTTGGGCCCGCGGCCACGACGACGACGTCCTTCACGGCCGCCGACGTGCCGCTGGCGTTCGCCACGAAATGCGTCGTCCTGTAAGTCGCCGCCGCCCCGTAGGTGTGCGGCACCGTCGCGCCGGACGTCGCCGTCGTGCCGTCGCCGAACGCCCACAGCTGGGTCGTCGGCGCGTTCGAGGACGTGTCCGTGAACGTGACCGGCTGTCCCGCCGTCGGGCTCGAGGAGACGGTATAGGACGCGACGGGCACGGGCGCGGAGACGTTCGGCTCGGCCGTCATCACGATCGCGAAGGGGTCGCCGGACGTGTTGTTGATGACGGAAGCGAACGCAAGGACGGCCTGGTCGCTCGTGAACTCCAGCCAGAGGTTCGTGTCCGTGATCGTGTTCGGGCTCGGAAGCCAGGCCGAGAGCGTGCCGATCTGCTTGAAACCGTTCGCGGGGAGCGGATCGAGAGTGGCCGAGGCGACGAGCGTGCCGTCCCCGTTGCGCAGCTTCGTCGTCACGTGCGCGTCCGCGGTGCCGGGATTCATGAAGACGACGTTCGATCGGTAGCCCGATCCGCCGTCCGCGCTCGCGGCGAGCTGAACGAGGGTGCCTGCTTTCAGGGCCTGCCCGACGTCGATCCCGGGCAGCCACTGGCCCGACGTGGACCCGTTGCCGCACGAGTTCACGTTGTTGACGCCGGAGGAGACGATGATCGGCGCCGACGTCTGGAAGCGAATCGGACCGAAGACGCCCTTCGCCTGCAGGAAGAGCGTCGCGAGGATGTTGTCGAAGGCGAGCTGCCCGCGCGCGGGTACCGTCACGAATCCGGGAGCGGACGCCGCGACGGTCTGGCCGTTCGCCTGGTTGTAGAAGACGGGCGTCACGTTCACGGGCGCGTTCGTCGGGTTGAAGACGCGGACGTCGGAGTGGAACTCGGCGGAGTTCTGGCCGGCCGAGAACGCCGACGACGGAATGACGACGTCGGCGGAGCCCGCGCCCGCGGCGAGCACGGTGACGACAAGCAGGATCCGGGCGGCGACGCGAATTCTCACAACGGGCATGAAAACCTCACTGAAGTATCGATGAACGCAACCCTTGGGCCGTCGTGCGCGTCCCCACGGAGTGACGACGACGCGGAGTTTCCCACGAAGGTTCGACGCGGTGGAAAGGCGAAAGATGACGTTGCCGTTACACTTCCCGCGTGAGCTTCTGGAGCGGACGCCGGGTCCTCGTCACGGGGGGCGGCGGCTTCCTCGGACGGGCTCTCGTGACGGCGCTCGAGCGCCGCGCGCCCGCGAAGATATTCGCCCCTCGCGCCTCGGAGCTCGATCTGCGTGAACGCGATGACGCGCGAGCGTATCTTGCGGCGCAGAAACCCGACCTGATCGTTCACGGTGCGGCGGTCGTCGGAGGCATCGGCGCAAACCGCGCGCATCCGGGCCTCTTCTTCTACGAGAACGCGATCATGGGGATCCAGCTGATCGAAGAGGCGCGGCGCGCGGGAGTCGCCAAGTTCGTCTGCCTCGGGACGATCTGCGCGTATCCCAAGTTCACGCCCGTGCCCTTTCGTGAGGACGAGCTCTGGAACGGATACCCCGAGGAGACGAACGCGCCTTACGGCCTCGCGAAAAAGATGCTCCTCGTCCAGCTCCAAGCGTACCGGCAGGAGTACGGATTCGACGGAATCTACCTCCTGCCCGTGAACCTCTACGGCCCAGGCGACAACTTCGACCTCGAGACCAGCCACGTGATCCCCGCGATGATCCGGAAGTTTCTCGAGGCGAAGGCCGCGGGGGCTCCCGAGGTCGTTCTCTGGGGCGACGGGTCGCCGACGCGCGAGTTCCTCTACGTGGAAGACGCCGCCGCGGGCATCCTCGACGCGGCGGAGCGGTACGACGGCGGTGCGCCCGTGAACCTCGGATCCGGCGAGGAGCTCTCGATCCGGGATCTCGCGACGCTCGTCGCGAGAGAAACCGGTTTCTCCGGCGCGATCCTCTGGGACGCGTCGAAGCCGAACGGGCAGCCGAGACGAAAGCTGGACGTGACGCGGGCCGAGGAGCTTTTCGGGTGGAAGTCGCGGACGCCGCTCTCCGAGGGGCTCCGACGAACGATCGCCTGGTTCTCCGCGCGTTAGGTGCGATCACTTCTCAACGAGTTTCCCTGAACCCAATGGTCGCCGCCGCTTGCGGGGCGCCCTAAAACCAATCGATGTGCGGGAATTCCGCGGGAGTACAGGATGAAGCATTGCCCGAGGCGCTCTTTCCTTCTGGCGCTCCTCTTCTCGTCGCCCCTTGCGGCTCAGAGCCTTCCGCAGACCTTGTTCTTCCCGATTGCTCCCTGCCGGGTCGCCGACACACGTAACGCGGCGGGCGCCTTCGGGGCGCCGGCCCTCGCCGCGGGCTCGTCGCGCAAGTACACGCTCGTCGGCGCCTGCGGCATACCGGCCTCGGCGCGGTCCGTGAACATGAACATCGCCGTCGTCACGCCCCAGGCGGCGGGCTCCCTCTCTATCTTCCCCGGCGGGGCGGCCCCAAGCTCCGCCACGGCAATCAATTACAGGGCAGGAAAGACGCGCGCGAACAACTTCGTCGCCCGCCTCGGGTCGGGCGGCGACATCGACGTGTACTGCCAGCAGGCGACCGGGACGACGGACTTTCTCATCGACGTGTCGGGCTATTTCGAGGACGTCTCCGGGATGTCCGCCTCGACGGCCGCCGCCTTTGCGGGCCTCACGACGTTCGGAGCGAGCCCCTCGATCACCGCCCACATTCGGGACATCGGCATGAACGCTTTTCTCGACGAGCAGTTTGCCGCGCCGAATTCGACGTACATCCCGACGGCACTGTTTCCGAACAGCCAGCAGGGTTCCTGCATCGGCAACTGCCCCCGCGACAACTACACGATGTACCCGCTTCAGTGGCAGTTCTTCTACAACGCGCTCTACCATCCGGACCAGCTCCGGCAGCGCGTGGCGTGGGCGCTCCACAAGATCATCCCGATCAACGGCCAGGACATCGGCCAGCCGAGCCGGATGGTTCCGTACCTGAACATGCTCGTGAACAATGCGTTCGGGAGCTACCGGGACATCCTCTATCAGGTCACGCTGCTTCCGGCGATGGGCCAGTACCTCAACATGAACACGTCCACGCTGCAGCTCCCGAACGAGAACTACGGGCGCGAAATCCTCCAGCTCTTCTCGATCGGCCTCGTCAAGCTGAACCTCGACGGGACTCCGCAGCTGGACGGCGGCGGAAACACGATTCCGACGTACGACCAGGCCGCGATCACCGAATTCGCACGCGTCTTCACCGGCTGGCGATTTTCGAACCAGGTCGTCGCGGGCACGGACGACTACATCACCCCGATGGTGCTGGTCGCCGCGAACCACGACAAGGGCGCCAAGACCCTCCCGGACGGGATCACAAAGCTTCCGTGTCACGGCCCCGTAGCCCCCTGCAGCACGCTCCAGACGGGCGACAAGGACCTCAACGACACCATCGACTGGGTGTTCAACCACCCGAACGTGGGGCCGTACATCGGCGGCGCGCTCATTCGCAACCTCGTGACGTCGAACCCGAGCCCCGCGTACGTCGCGCGCGTCGCGGCGAAGTTCAACGACAACGGCTCGGGCGTGCGCGGCGACCTCGGCGCGGTCGTCCGGGCGATCGTGACCGACCCCGAGGCGCTCGCGGGCTCGACGAACCCGAACTTCGGCACCCTGCGGGAGCCCGCGTTTTTCGCGATCGCGCTTCTGCGAAGCCTCGGCGCCCGCGCGGCGAACGGCAGCGGCCAGTCGGACGGCGTTCTCTCACCGCAAGTCGCGCAACTGGGTCAGACCGTTTTCCAGCCCGACACGGTGTTCAGCTATTACCCGGCGGACTACCTGGCGCCGGGCACGGCGCTTTTCGGCCCGGAGTTCGGCATCCTCTCGGCCTCGACATCGCTCCGCCGCGCGAACCTCGTGAACACTCTCGTGTACTCGACGATTCCCGTCGGAGCGAACAACCCCTCCGGGACCGCCCTTGACCTCAGCGGGGTCCAGTCCCTGTCGGGCAATCCGGCCGCCATGGTGGAGGAGCTCAACCAGCGGCTCTGTCACGGCCTCCTCTCCCCTGGGGTGAAGGCCGCCATCGTCACCGCCGTGAACGCCGCCGCGACCCCGAAGGCCAAGGCGCAACAGGCGACGTATCTCGTCGCGACGTCCTCCCAATTCCAGGTGGAGAGGTAATCATGACGACTCGCAGAGACTTCGTTCGCATCTCGGCGTGCGGCGCCATCGGCATGGCCGCCGTCTCGGAAAGCCTCGAGCGGCTCGGGCTCATTTCGACCACGGCGCAGGCGGCGCCGTCCGACTACCGGGCGCTCGTCTGCATCTTCCTCTTCGGCGGGAACGACTCGAACAACATGGTCATTCCCACGTACGGCTCGGGTTACACGGCCTACTCTTCCGCCCGCCAGAGCAGCCTCTCGATCGCCCAGGGCGCGCTCGCGGCCACGGCAATCACACCGAACAGCATGGGTCTTCAGTTCGCTCTCCACCCGGCGATGACAGGGTTGAAAGGCCTCTGGGACTCCAACAAGCTCGCCGTGGTCGCGAACGTCGGGCCCCTCACCGACATCACGACCAAGACCCTCTACAACACGAACGCCGCCTTCCGTCCGTACCAGCTCTTCTCCCACAGCGACCAGCAGTCCAGCTGGATGGCACGGCGCTCCGACATTCGGACGAACGTCGGCTGGGGCGGTCTCGCGGCCGACGACCAGGTGTCGCTGAACGGCGCCTCGGCATACCCGCCCGTGACGTCGCTCGCCGGGAACAACCAGTTCAACCTCGGGCAGGTCACGAAACCGCTCGGTGCGGCCCCCGCGCCGACGGCGCTCAACTCGATCCTCGCCCTGAACGGCTTCACGGCCTCCGCGGTCGACGCGGCCCGCCTGACGGCGTTCAATTCGCTCCGAACGTTCGACACCGCCGTCCCGCTCGTGAACGCGACGAGCGGCGTCACGCAGGCCGCGATGAACATCAGCGCGGCGCTCAAGGTGGACCCGGTCGTCGGCGCATTTCCGAACACGAACATCGGCAACCAGCTCAAGCAGGTCGCGAAGATCATCAAGCTCAACCAGACGGCCCCGGAGCTCGGCTTGAACCGCCAGATCTTCTTCTGCTCGATGGGCGGCTTCGACACGCATCAGGACGAGCTCGTGGCGCACACGAACCTCTACGGACAGCTCTCGGCCGCGATGAGCGCGTTCTACACGGAGACGAACGTGCAGGGGCTCGCAGGGCGCGTGACGACGTTCACGGAATCGGATTTTGGAAGGACTCTTGCGCCCTCGGGAACGGGCGCGTCCGTCGGATCGGACCACGCCTGGGGCAGTCACCAGCTCGTCATGGGCGGGGCCGTGATCGGCCACGATTTCTACGGCGTCAACGGGCCCAACGGAAGCGTCTTTCCCGACCACACGCTCGGCGCCGCCAATCCGCTCGATACCGACGGCCGCGGCCGATTCATCCCGACGTGTGCCGTCGATCAGTATGCCGCGACGCTCGCGCAGTGGTTCGGAGTCTCGCCCGTGAACGCGAACGCGATCTTCCCGAACCTTACCAAGTTCACGACGCCGAACCTCGGCTTCATGCTCCCGGCCTTCTAGGAGGGGCGCGAAAAGCCCTGTCCGGCGGGGACGTCCCCAAAACGCTCCAGCGCGGCCTGCCATTCCTGGCGGGTCGCGCGAAAGCTCCGCTCGCACGCGCGCATCCGGAGCTTCATCTCGCGGAGGGCGTCGGACGGCGGGCGCTGTCCGGCGCGCTTCGCGGCCTTCAACTCGCTGTGCCGGGTGTAGGCGTCCTTCCAGAGCCGAAGGGTCTCCTCCATGCGCTGGCGCGCCTGCTCGGCGCGGGCGCGGAGGTCGTCCGCCATCCCCGAAGGAATCCGCGCGAGGCGCGCCTCCGTGGTCGCGGCCGCGATCTTCAGCTTCGCGTTCTCGATGATCGGAGGCGGCGTGACGCGCAGGTTCCGCGCGAGGCGCGTGGCCCGGAACGACTGAATGAGCCACTTGTTCGGATCCCAGTGGTACCAGCGGATGCCGTTCCGGAAGTCGGAGGGAAATGCGTGATGGAAGTTGTGGAAGCCTTCCCCGTGCGTGAAGTAGGCGAGGAACCAGTTGTCACGCGCCGAGTTCTCCGTGGAGTACGGGCGCTTTCCCCACATGTGTGCGAGCGAGTTGATGAAGAACGTCGTGTGGTGGACGAGCACGATACGGAGGAACCCGCCCCACAGGAGCCCGCCGAGCGGCCGCCCGAAGAACGCCCCGACGAGCGTCGGAAACCCGAGCCCGAAGCCGATGCCGATCGCGCGCGACCAGCGGTGCTGCCACATGACGCGCGGATTGCGGGTCAGGTCGGGCACGGCGTCGAAGTTCTTTTCCGGGCCCTCCTTGTAGAAAATCCACAGCATGTGCGCCCAGAAACCGCCGCGATTGATGTTGTAGGGGTCGCGGTCCGTATCGACGAAACGATGATGCTCGCGATGGTCGCGCGCCCACTGGAGAACCGAGTTCTGAAGCGCCATCGCGCCGAAGAACAGCATGACCGACTCGACGGCCGGATGGCATTCGTAGGCGCGGTGCGAGAAGTACCGGTGATAGCCGGAGCCGATCGAGAGCCCGATCGCGAAGAAGAGCGTCAAGCAGAGGGTAGGCTCCCACCACTGCACGCCGAAGCGCGATGCGTAATAGATCGTCCCCGCGACGCCCGCGACGGGGGACAGACACAGGAAGAGAATGTTCGTCCAGTCCTTCCGGGGTGCATTCATGAGGAGATCTTACCCCGCGTATCGCGGCGCGTTCTATCGCAGTAACGCGGGCGGCCGAGACGAGATCGAGATTCGCGTCGGGAAGAAGACACCCGCGCTCGACGACGTGCTTCGGCGGAGCGGAAAGCGGCGTTGGGCTTTCCTGACGGCGTGCAACCCCGGCGCGCGCGCGCTGAGCGCCGCGGAGAACCGGGCGCGAACCCGGGCACTCCAGTCGGACCTCCGGAGCGGGGGATTCCTCACCTTCAGGGGAAGGAGCGGCGCCGACGCCGGCGACTGGACCGAGGAGGCGAGTTTTCTCGTGGTCGGCATCGCGCGGCGTGAAGCGGATCGGCTGCGCCGCCGCTTCGGCCAGGATGCGTTCGTCACCGGGCTCTCGGGGGGCGCCGCGCGCCTCTGGCCCGCCTGAGGCCGACGCTTACCACCAGGTGTCGTCCCGCTCCTTTTCCTCGCGAGGCGCCTCGGCGAAGCGGTCTCCTTCGAGGGCAGCCGCGTCGTCACAAAGATCCACGGGGAGGTCGCTGTCCATCACCGCCGACCAGACCTTCAGCGCAGCCGCCGATGCCTCGTCGCGCGAGCCCTCCCGGTAGTAGCGGACCCGCCCCCTTAACTTCTTGAGCGCGAGGAGCGCCTTCTTGAGCTGGGTGAGAGTCGCGGGAGCGCCGTCGAGAATCACGTGGCCGCCCCGTTCGACCTTGATGCGCGCCAGGGGAATCGCCATGAGCTTCCTCGGCGTGGAGGATCGCTCGTCGCGAGGTCCGGGAAAAGAGTGCTGCTGCATCAGGGAATTTGCGCGGGCCGCTCACCGCGGGGCGCGCGAGGAAGGCATCCCCGAGCTTCGCCTCGGCTGCGGGCGCTCTACCCAGGTCGCCCTGCATGCCGTATCACTGTACGTCGCAGGCAGGGGAGAGAGCTAAAGTGGTGGAGCTGAACAGGATCGAACTGTCGACCTCCTGAGTGCGATAAAGGCTGCCACGATCATTTTCGCCCAAAAAACGAGGCCTTACGAGTGGGTGAGCCCGTTTCCTAGGGCAAATACCCCTGACCGCCTGCTGTACCGACCGGGTGATCGTCGATTACACAGGTTCTATGTAATCTGGCAGGTATGCCGAGACGCGACGTCGCCAATGCGCTCCTAAACTTGGGGTGATGGCACGGAAGCGGAAGAAGAAACCGGGCAAGACGGAGACGCTTGGAGATCGGATCCGCCGCTTCCGAATCGCGAAGGGCCTGACTCAGGCCGAGCTCGCGGGGAAGATCGGCGTGCCCCAGCAGACGATCACTTACTACGAGGTGCGCGGCGTTTCCCCGCCACCCGATCTGCTCGTCGCGATTGCCGACGCGCTCGATGTTTCGACCGACATTCTTCTCGGCCGCAAGAAAGGGCCGGAGCGCAGCGGGGGAGCCGCGCCCGCGACCAGCGTGCAGCGGCAGAAGCATCTCAAGCGACTGGACGAGCTGCCCCCGCACGACCAGAAGGCCGTCTTCAAGATCATCGATGCCCTTGCCGAGCGTCGGGCGAAGAGTCGCGGCGCCTGATCGTCACGCCTCGGCTGGGATTGCATTTCCCTCGCTGACGGCCCGCGACGTCACGCCGCTTGCTCTCGCTCGTGCGCGACCACCTGCGCGCGCGAGTACACGTGCTCGGTCGTCGCGCTCTCGCGCAAGCGGCGCGCCGCGCTACCGGCTCTCGA
>JBDTML010000167.1:0-2803 GCA_039934255.1 Acidobacteriota bacterium
GCCCCGCGACCGGCGGCTCGTCCTCGCGGCGGGCGCCGCGGGGGCGGCCCTGCTCCTCGGCCTGCTCTATTTCGGCAACCTCGATTCCCCGAAAGGAAGATCTTCGGGTCTCGACCCTTCGTCCCAGCCGCCGCCCGACGCGCGGCTCCTCGGCGGCTTCGCCTCGTACGAACGGCGGGGCTGCGCCTCGTGCCACGGGACCGACGGAAGGCCCGCGCCCGCGCCGTCGCCGGGCGCCAGCGCGGGCGGAGCCGCACTTCTTCCCCTGGCCGCGCGCTCGCACACGCTCACGGGCGACGCGGCATCTCTGCACGTGAAGGAAAAGAGCGTCAAGGCGCCGGTTGAAGACGAGGACGGCGAGAACCCGAACAAGGACATTCCGTCCCTTCTCGCTTACGTCGAAGCGCTCGGGAAGGACGGGCCGCGCTTCTCCGCGCTGCCGCAGCCGATCCGCGCGGGTGGAGCCGCGATCGACCGCGAGGACTGCCGGCAGTGCCATCAGCTCTACGGAGAGGGCGGCCGACGCGGGCCCGTGCTCGCCCACCTTCTCGGCAAGCGCGACAAGGACTGGCTCGTCGCGCATTTCAAGGAGCCGAAAAAGCTCGTCGAGGGCTCGAAGATGCCCTCGTTCAAGTTCCTGCCCGACGCCGAGCTCTCGGCGATGTCGGATTACCTGCTCGCGCTGCCATGAAGAAGGCGAACGTCCGGATCGCTCTCGCGAACCTCCGTTATCCGGCGACGCCGAAGGAGTCGGTCGTCCTCGCGGAAAGGGCAATCACCGGAGCCGGCGCCGCGGGAGCCGCGGTCGTGTGTTTCCCCGAATGCTACGTCCCCGGCTACCGTGGGCTCGGCAAGTCTCCGCCTCCTCCGGATGCGGGCTTCCTTGAGGGCGCATGGGACCGCGTTGCGGCGGCCGCCGCGAACGTGGGGATCGCCGTCGTCCTCGGGACGGAACGTCTGGAAGGGAACGCGCTCCACGCGACGGCACTCGTCGTCGGCGCGGATGGGACGCGACTGGGCTTTCAGGACAAGGTGCAGGTCGATCCGTCCGAGGACGGGATCTACACTCCCGGCACCCAGCGCTCCGTCTTCACCGTGGGAGAGCTGACGTTTGGCGTCGTGATCTGTCACGAGGGCTGGCGATACCCCGAGACCGTCCGCTTCGCGGCGCGGAACGGCGCGCAGGTTGTCTTCCACCCGCATCTCGAGCTGGGCGGACCGGCCGGGTATGCGCCGAAGACGTTCGCGGACCCGCAAAACACGTTCCACGAGAAAGCGCTCCTCTGCCGGGCGGCCGAGAACACTTGCTGGATCGCGTCGGTCAACTACGCGGCCCAAGGCTCGGCGACGACATCGACCGTCGTCAACCCCGACGGAACGGTTCTCGCGTTTCAGCCTTACGGAGAGGAAGGGCTGCTCGTCGCGGACCTCGATCTCTCGCTCGCCACGGGCCTCCTCGCAAAGCGCCTGCGGATCGTCTGAGGCGCCGCGGCCTACCTCTCCGTGAACGTCTTCAGGTCAATGCGCTGCGTGAGGTAGCGGCGGAACTCGTCCGGCGGAAGGGATGCGACCTGGCGTCCCGTCTTGTTCTCGATCTCGCCGAGCGTCTTCTCCCAGAGGAACTCGCGGCGCGCAATCTCGTCGAGGTCGCGAACCTGTCCGAAATCCTGGACGAACTTGTTGTGGCGGCAGAGCATGCGGAACGCATGCTCGGTGTTCGGGCGCCTGACGGACAGGCCGAGAATGCGGACGTCGTTGCCGACGTCGTGGATCGGCTGGCCCCACTCGTTGTATCCGCCGAAGATCGTCCCGAGCTTGTCGAGGGCGTTCGCGAGCTTTGGCTGACCGCCCCTTTCGAGCGCCGCCTTCACGATGGGGAGCGTGATGTTGCGGAAGAGCGTGGGGTCGGCGAGGCGAACGTCGATGCCGATTTCTTCGCGCGCGATGCGGGCGATGTCGTCGGAGCGGATGCGGTTGTCCGTGGCCAGGTGAATCCGCTCGCCGATCGACTCGGGCACGGTGAGCGCCGCGAGGATTCCCTCGACGACGCGGTCCACGGGCACGAGATTCAGCTCGGCCGAAGCGTCCCCGGGAAAATTCGACGCGATCGCGCCGATGAGCCACGCCTTTCCGCGGCCGACCGTATCCGACTGCAGGGCATCGATCGCTTCCTTGCTGCGTCCGAAGGCGTTGATGGGCGCGTTCACGACCTTCGTGTCGCCCCGATTGTTTCCGGTCTTGCTGTGGCCGATCACGATCGAGGGGAGAAGCTGCGACACGCGGAGTCCCTTGTCGACGAGCGTGTAGTCCGTCTCGAGCGACGCCATCGCCTTCGTGAGCTCGTAAAAGTTGTTGTAGAAGTTCCGGGGGAAGACAAGGGCGTTCTCCTGCGCGGTCGTCTTCTTCTTGCGCCCGTGGATGTACGACGTCTCGATGGCGACATGCTGGATGAACTTCGTGCCCCTGGCTTCCTGGATCCCGAGTGCGAACTGGAGAGCGTTGCGCGCCCCCTGCACGTTCGCGCGGAAGGAGTTCTCGTAGGTGTCATCGAAGGACACGCTCGCGGCGCAGTGGACGACGTGCGTGATCGATTTCTGGAGGCGCGCCATCTCCCGCGGCGCGATGCCGAGGTCCGACTTCTCGATGTCTCCGTCCACGAAGACGAACTTCTTCGCCTGGGCGGCCGTGAGATGGAGTCGCTTCAGGAGAAGGGCGCCCCGCTGTGCGGGCGACAGGACCCTGACGACTTCCTTCGTCTTCGGGTCGCGGATCTTCTCGGGCCTGACGACGCAGACGAGGCGCT
>JBDTML010000168.1:0-29932 GCA_039934255.1 Acidobacteriota bacterium
AATGGTTCATCGACAACCGGCCGGACTTCGCGAGCCACGTCGAGACGATCTCGACGGACGAAGGACCGCGTCGCTTTCTTTCCCTCGTGAACCGGCATCGGCTGCGCTCCGTCTGCTCGTACCTTCTCGACCCGGAGGAATTCCTCTCCGACTACGGCATCCGGGCGCTGTCGCGCCACCACAAAGCGCACCCCTACGTCCTCGACGTCATCGGCGTCGAACACCGAGTGGACTACGAGCCCGCGGAGTCTTCGACGGGCCTCTTCGGCGGCAATTCGAACTGGCGCGGCCCGATCTGGTTCCCCGTCAACTACCTCATCATCGAATCCCTGCAGAAGTTTCATCACTTCCTCGGCGATTCCTACACGGTCGAGCTCCCCGCGGGCTCGGGGAAGCAAACAACGCTGTGGGACGTCGCGGGCGAGCTCTCGCGGCGCCTCACCCGCATCTTCCTCCGCGACGACAGCGGCAGGCGACCGGTCTACGGAGGAGCCGAGACCTTCCAGAGCGATCCCCACTGGCGCGACTACGTCCTCTTCTACGAGTATTTCCACGGGGACATCGGAGCGGGCATCGGCGCGAGCCACCAGACGGGCTGGACGGGTCTCGTCTCCAAGCTCCTCCAGCAGAGCGGCGAGTGACCGCCGGGACAGGCGCGCGCGACGGACGCGAGTGGCTCGAAACGAACGGCCTCGGTGGCTACGCGATGTCCACTGCGACCGGCGAGAACACGCGCCGGTACCACGGCCTCCTCGTCGCCGCGACGAAGCCTCCCCTCGGCCGCATGGTCCTCCTCTCGAAGCTCGAGGAGACTCTCGTCGTCGATGGCCGGCGGATCGACCTGTCGACGAACCGATTCCCCGGCGTCACGCACCCCGGAGGCTTTCGTTTCCTCTCGAGCTTCCGCAACGACCCGTTCCCGACGTTCACATGGGACGTCGACGGCGTCATCCTCGAGAAGGAAGTCTTCATGCCGCACGGTGAGAACACCGTGTGCGTGACGTGGCGGCTCGTCAGAGGCGGGAATGACGGGAATGAAGCCGGGCCGATCCGTCTCCAGGTGCGCCCGCTCGTCGCGTTCCGCGACTTCCACGCGCTCACTCACGAAAACCCCGAGCTCGACACGATCGTCTCAGTCGAAGAAGGCGACACGCCCAGGGTCCGGATCGCGCCGTACAAGAGCCTTCCGGGTCTGACGTTCGCGCACGACGGAACCGCGACGCGTGCCGGAGACTGGTACCGGTTCTTCGAGTATGAAGAGGAGAGGGCCCGCGGCTTCGATTTCCAGGAAGACCTATGGAATCCCTTCCTGCTGTCGTTCTCGCTTTCCTTCGAAGAAATCTCCGGCACCGTCATCGCGTCGACGTCTCCCCGATCCGCTTCCGACATTCACCTTCTAAGAAAATTCGAGCTCTCCCGCAGAGAGCAGCTCACTCGCCGCGCTTCGCCCGATCCCTTCCGAAGCAGACTCTTCCTCTCCGCGGATCAATTCCTCGTCGCCCGGGAAAACCTGACGACCGTCATCGCCGGCTACCCCTGGTTCTCGGACTGGGGCCGCGACACGATGATCGCGCTGCCGGGCCTCACGCTCGCCACGGGCCGGCCCGAACTCGCCCGGGAGATCCTCCTCTTGTTTTCAACGCACGTCAGCGAGGGAATGCTCCCGAACCGGTTCCCGGACGCCGGAGGGAGACCGGAATACAACACGGTCGACGCGACGCTCTGGTACTTCGAGGCCGTGCGGCAGTATGTCGAGGCGACGGGCGACTTCGCCCTCGTCCGGGATTCCCTCTTCCGCGTTCTCGCGGACATCGTCGAATGGCACGAGCGCGGGACGCGCTTCGGCATCCGGGTGGACGCGGACGGGCTTCTCGAATGGCACGCGGCGGGAGAAGCGCTCACCTGGATGGACGCACGCGTCGCGGGGCGTCCCGTCACGCCGCGCCAGGGCAAGCCCGTCGAGATCCAGGCACTTTGGTTCAACGCGCTCTGCACGATGCGCGATTTTGCGAGGAGGATCGAAGAGGGGATTTCTGAGAAAGGGTTTGAGGAGCGCGCGGAGCGTTGTCGGTCCTCGTTTTTAGGAATCTTTCCTGATGACCCCGGCGGAGGACTCGTCGATTGCGTGGACGGCGCGTTCCGGGACACCTCGATCCGCTCGAACCAGCTCCTCGCGGTCAGCCTGAACCATTCGATGGTTCCGCCGGCGCTCGCGCGGCGCGTTCTCGCGACCGTCGAGGAGCATCTCCTCACGCCCTACGGCCTCCGCACGCTCTCGCCGGGGGACCCCGCCTACCGCGGCCGCTACGAGGGGGACCTCGGGGACCGCGATTCGGCCTACCACCAGGGCACCGTATGGCCCTGGCTGATCGGCGCCTGGGCGACGGCCTGCCGCCGCGTAAACGGCGGAGGACCGGAGACCGAAGAGGCGACGCGCGCGCGGCTCGCTCCGCTCGCGTACTTCCTGCTCGGGGACGGCCTCGGCCAGCTTCCGGAGATCTTCGACGGCGACGCACCCCACCGGCCGCGCGGGTGCGTCGCCCAGGCCTGGACCGTCGCCGAGCTTCTTCGCGTCGCGGCGGCCACGGCAGACGAGGCCAGGGAAAAGTACGGCCGGGCGGAATAGGTCCGGGGCGATCCGGCATTCAAGGTCATCCCATGACCACTGATCCGCGCTGCCCTTGACTCCCGTATCCGAAAAGACCGATCCTGCGATAGATTCTCGTTCTCGAACAAATTCCCGACGCCGGAGACCCGACACAAAGGAACCCAAAAGGAGGCACCCATGAATCGTCGCCAGTTCGCCAGCACACTCGGAGCCGCCGTCGCCGGCATCGTCGCCGGGAAGGCCCTTCTCGCCGACGACGCCCCGAAACCAACCCCGGACCCGACAAAAGACCACATGTGCGCCGGCAAGAACAAGTGTTCGGGTCAGGGGGGCTGCGCCACGAAGGACCACAAGTGCGCTGGCAAGAACGCGTGTTCGGGCCAGGGCGGCTGTGCTTCGGCGTCCATGCGCCACGACTGCGGAGGCAAGAACGCGTGCAAGGGCCAGGGCGGTTGCGGGACGGCAGACCATTCGTGCACCGGCAAGAACGATTGCAAGGGCAAGGGCGGCTGCGCAGTTCCTGCCAAGAAGAAGAAGATGGCTCCGGCGGCCACCCCGAAGGCTAGCTGAGCTCTTTTCCGATGGGAGACCGTTTCGGATTGCCCGACCTCGGCGTGGGGGTCGGGCTCCGCACGGTCCACTTCGGGCACATCCTGTCGAAGAAGCCCGACGTGGACTTCTTCGAAGCCATCACGGAAAACTTCCTGGATACGGGCGGCCGGCCGCGACACATCCTCGACCGCGTCGCCGAGCGCTACCCCGTCGTGCTTCACGGCGTCTCGATGTCGATCGGCGGAACCGATCCGATCGATATGGGCTATCTCAAGAAAGTGAAGGCTCTCGCGGCTCGGGTCAAGGCGCGCTGGGTCTCGGACCATCTCTGCTTCACGGGCGTGTCGGGCCGAAATACGCATGACCTCCTTCCCCTGCCGTACACCGAAGAGACGCTGCGCCACGTCACCGCGCGCGTCCGGAAGGTCTCGGAGGTGCTCGAGCAGCCTCTCGTCCTCGAAAACCCGTCCTCCTATCTGGAGTTCAGATCTTCGACGATGTCCGAAGCCGCGTTCTTCGCGCGCCTCCTGAAGGACGCTGACTGCGGGATGCTCCTCGACGTGAACAACGTCTACGTGAGCTCCGTCAACCATGGCTTCGACCCCATCGCCTACCTCGACGCCCTGCCGGCCGACCGGGTCGTGCAGTACCACCTCGCCGGACATACCGACAAGGGGACGCATCTCCTCGACACGCACAGCGCGCGCATGAAGAAGGACGTCTGGGGGCTGTACGCGCACGCGATCAGCCGGACCGGGCCGCGCGCCACGCTCTACGAATGGGACGAGGACATTCCCTCCTTCGCGGCCGTCCATCGCGAGGCGAAAAAGGCGCTGAAGTTCCGGCCGCCGCTCGGGCGCCCGAACACGATCGAGGCGCCTCGCCGGAGCGCCCATGGCTGAGCTGGCGCGGCTCGAGCGTTGGATGCAGGCCGTCATCGTGCATCCGGGCAGCGTCGAGGACGCCGTGAGCGCCCCTTCCGCGACGCGGCACCTGAAGGCCACGGGCGCGCGCCACGCGATCCTCCCCTCGAAAACGATGGAGCCGCTGGAACGGCTCGCGGTCTACCAGGGGATGTACCCGCTCCGGATGCGGGACGCCCTCACCGCCGACTATCCCGGTCTCGCGGCGTTCCTGGGACACGCGCGGTTCCTCGATTTCGTCCTCGCGTACGTGGCCGCCCATCCCTCGCGCAGCTACACGTTCGCACACCTGGGCCATCGCGTACCCGAGTTCCTCCGGAAGACGCGCCGTTTCGCCCCCAGGGCTTTTCTCGCCGACCTCGCGCGGCTCGAACGGGCGATCTCCGAGGTATTCGAGATCGACGAGGAGAAGGCCAGGTCGGCGGCGTCTCCGCCCCGGCACGTCGCGACTGACTGGGCGTCGCGACGGTTTGCCGTGAGCCCCACCCTGCGGTTGCTTTCCTTCCGGTACGCCGTCGGGCCGGCTCTCGATGAGCTGAAGTCCGGAAAGAGGCCAGCCACGCGTCCGCGAGCATCGTGGACGGCCGTGTATCGGCGTCGCTACTCCGTCTACCGGGTGGAACTCGGGCGCGAGGAGTTCCTGCTTCTCGGGGCGCTCACGAAGGGGCGGCCGCTGGGAGCCGCGCTACGCGAAGCAGCGCGAAAGACCGGAAAGCCGCTTTCTCCCGTTGTCGTCAAGCGCGCGTTCCGCAAGTTCACGGCCGAAAGGCTGCTCGGCGAAGGCTGAGCCGGTCGCTAGAGTTTCGGCGCCGGAGGCGGGAGATCGCGCGCGGGAGTTTCCGACTGAAAGCCCGTCCGGTTGTGCGAGCCGTCGCAAAAGGGCTTCTTCTCGGAGTGACCGCAACGGCAGAGCGAAATCACCGTGCGGCCGCCGAGCCCGAAGGCCTCACCCGACATGTCTTCGAGGGCGATGGGGCCGCTCACGACCAGCGGGCCGTTCGTCTTGACGAGGATCTTCACGTCGCTCATTTCTTCACACCGGCCTTCTTCTCGAGATCGAGAATCTTCCTCTTGCCCGTCTTCAGAAACTCGACGGCGGCTCCCCGTCCCTCCCAGCCTTCGAGCGTCACGTTGGAGGCGAGATGCGGGCGCGACACGACGAGAGTCGGAAACCCGCGGAGGCCGTAACGATCCGCGAGCACGAGCATCTCCGGTGCATTCTTGCCTGTCTCGCGCGCGCGGTCCTGGACGACGATCGGGACGTAGTCCTTCTCGACCTGCGCCGCGACGTCCGGGTTCGCGAACACCTGCTCCTCGAGCAGGTGGCACGGGCCGCACCATTCCGCCGTGAAAAAGTAGAGCGCGGGCTTGCCGTTCTTCTTCGCTTCGGCCTCGCCGGCGGAAATCGCGCGCCACTTGATCGCGGTACGGGCGGGCGAAACTCTGGCCGCCGCGCTCTTCGGAGGGGCGGCCTTCGCGGCCGTCGCGTCCGCGCGCGACACGGACGAGGCCACCAGGAATGCCGCCGCGAGACCGGCGGCACTCGCCGGAAGAAAACGAAAAACACGCATCGCCGCGATCTTAGCAGCGGTCGAACCGGGTCAACGGGCCGCCGGGTCTTGCCGGGCCGGGGCGTCCGGGACCTCCGCGAGGAAGGCGCGAAGCCCCCGGGGCCACTCGGCCGGAGGGTGCTCGAGCGCCTGCCGGAGCGTGGGCGTGCGGATCCCGCGCGCCGCCTCGGAAAGAAGCGCGGCGGCCGCCGTGTCCGACCCCTCGTCCCGGGCGGCGAGCGCCCGGACGAGCGAGAGAACGGGGGCTGCCCGCACGCGCTCGGGAAGCGAGTCGAGGAAGGCGCGATATTCGTCGCCCTGCCCCGCGAGGCGGAGCGCTTCGGCGCGAAGGGCCGCCGTGTATGCGGAGGGCGAGACGGCGAAGAGTCTCCCGGCAAGACGCGCCGCGCGCTCCGGATTCCCGATGTCGAGGTTGCGCATCGTCTGGTCCGCGAGGCCCGCGATCCAGGCGGTGTTGTACGCGCCGGGTTGCTCGCCCCGGGGATGTTCAAAGCCCATGAAGAGGTGGGGCCAGCGAAACGCGGAAGCGAGGTAGAGAACGAGCGGTGTTTGCGTCGTGATCTGCGGCGACGCCGCCGCGAGTCTGGGCACGGCGTCCGGACTCGTCGCGAGCCACGGTGGCGCGGCCAGGCGGCTGCGGCGCGCGTCTTCGTCGACGTCCGCGAGGCGGACTGAGAGGAGAAACGGCTGCACACGCAGCGCCGAGAACGCGGGATCGGATGCCGCAGGAACGTATCGCGGCAGAAAGAACGCACCATCGCGACTCTCGGGGGGCCGAAAGGACGGCGGATATTCCTCGTAGAGCTCCCGCGAGACGCGCGCAAGCCCCGTGGAGGACACGTAATGAAACGTCGCCGCCTCGGCCTGGAACGTGCCGAGAACATTCACGGCGGTGCCCAGAACGACGAGCACCACGCCGGCCGCGCGTCGGGCCGGCGTCCCCACGGCCGTCCCCGCCGCGGCCGCGAGAAGCGGCACGAGCGGAACGAGGAAGCGGGGGCCCCAGCCTCCGCTCCCGTCCCACGCCCACCAGCGCGCATAGAGGGCGAGAAACGCGACGGAGAGCAGGAGCGTCGAGAAGGCGGCCGCGCGCGTCTCCGGACGGCGCAGGAGTGAGATCAGTCCGGCGACGGCGAGGAGGCCGAGCGGGAAGAACAGGAAGAGCCCCTTGTTCGGACCGACGAGGAGCCGCCACGCGCCGTCGAGGGGAGGATGCGAGAACCGCTGGCCGCGCGCATACGAGGAAAATGGCCGCCCGAACCGCACGACCTCGAAGACGAGCATCAGCGCGACCGGCACAGCGGCTCCCGCCGCGGCGGCCCACCAGGTCCGGACGCGCCCGCGGGACGGCGGCCACGGTCCGGCGAGAAGGGGCAGCAGCGGCAGGGGAAAAAAGAGCACGTTTGCGACCTTCGTGAGAACGAGCCAACCCGCCGTGAAGCCAGCGGCGCCCGCGAGCCACACCGCCGCGTGGTCCTCCGCCCGGACGGCGCGGACCGCAAGCGTCATCGCGAAGACCAGGCAGGCCGCCTGCAGAGGCTCCGTGAATCCGCACGCGGTATACGGCCAGAGAGGCGAACCGAAGGCAGTCCCGAAGACGGCGAGGCTTTGCCCGAAGGCTCCGGCGCCGAGCGTTCTCGCGAGCAGGCCCGCCCCGCCGGCTGCCGCCGCCACGAGCAGGACCTGCAGGAGCACGAAGAGCGTCTGTGACGTGCGCGCACCGAAGCGCGCCTCCCAGGGACCCGCGGCCAGCGCGAACGGCACTTCGAGAAGCGGCAGGCCCATGCCGTAGGGCGACACGGCGTCGCCGCCGGGCCTCGGGATCGCGAATGTCTGCCCGCGCGCGGTCCCGAGCTCGAAGGTCGTCGCGATCGATATCGCCGTGTGGAGCATCTGCTGCTCGTCTGACACAGTCCCGAACGTGCGTTCCTCGGCCGTGCCCGCGAGGAGGACGAACGCGGCGACGACCGAGAGTCCAAGCGCGCGGTCGTCGCGCTTCAGGGCTGGCCGTGCCATCGAGCCGCCTGAGGCCGACCTCCGCCGTCGAGGGCCCGGCGGACCGCGGCCATGGGCTCCGTCTCCACAGCGAAGTACTCGGCTCCGTCCCGCGCGAACCCCTGGTCCGCGACGTGCCTGAGTGCGGCGAGAAGCGGGTCGAAGTAGCCCGACCCGTTGAAGAGAACGATCGGCCGCTCATGATGGCCGAGCTGGCGCCATGTGACGATCTCGAAGAACTCGTCCAGCGTTCCGAAGCCGCCCGCGAGCGTGAGGAAGCCGCTGGCCAGCTCCGCCATCCGGGCCTTTCGCTCGTGCATCGTCGCGACGATCTCGAGCCGCGTGAGCCCGCCGTGCGCGACCTCCTTCGCCGCGAGGCCGGCGGGAATGACGCCGTAGACGGGAGCCCCTTCTTCGAGAGCGGCGTCCGCCAGGATGCCCATCAGCCCGACGCGCCCGCCGCCGTAGACGAGACCCGCACCGGCGCGGGCGATCGCGCGCCCGATCGCGGCGGCGCCTTCCGCGTGCACCGGAGAAAGGCCGGGCCGCGCGCCGCAGAAAACCGTGAGAAGGGGCCGATCGAACGTCAGTGTCATGCCGGAATGATGCCCGATCCAGACGCGTGCGGTAAGGTCGCGCGCATGACGGCTTCCGGCCCTTCCGGCCCCGCGCGGGCGGCTCTCTCTCTCGCCCTCAGGAAGCACGCGCCGATCGACGCGGAAGAAGCCGAAGACAGGGACGCCATCCTCCGCCTCGTCGAGACGGAGCCCGAGTGTTTCTCGCGGCACACGTTCGAGCCAGGGCACGTCACCGGCAGCGCCTTCGTCGTCTGCCCGAGAACGGGCCTCGTCCTCCTGCACCACCACCGCCGTCTCGACGCCTGGCTACAGATGGGCGGACACGACGAGGGCGAGCACGATGTCCGGGCGACGGCGCTCCGGGAGGCGGCGGAGGAATCGGGCCTTCCCGACCTCGCGCTCCTGTCGGACGAGATCCTCGACCTCGACATCCACCCGATCCCCGCCGGCAAGGGCGAGCCTCCCCACCTTCACCACGACGTGCGTTATGCGCTCGCGACCCAAGAGCCAGGGGCCATCCACCGCGACCCCTCCGAGTCCATCGACCTCCGGTGGTTCACGCTCGCCGAGGCCGCCGAGAAGATGAACGAGCCCGGCGGCCGCCGCGCCCTCACCCGGATCGCGGCGCTCCTCGCGCCGCGCGGCTGACGGTCAGGCGCCGGCCGGCCCGGCTTCGGGCGCGCCGTCCGCGCTTTCCGCGTCCCGGTACATCTGTTCGATGACGTCCCGGTATTTCTCGGCGATGACGCGGCGCTTGATCTTCATGGTGGGCGTCAACTCGCCGCCTTCGATCGTGAAGTCGTCCGTGAGGAGCCGGAAGGCCCGGATCTGGCGTTCGTGCGGCTCGTCTCCGTTCAGGATGTCGATCGCCTGCCGGACGAGCGAAAGCGTCTTCGGGTCGTTCACGAGCTCGCTCTGATCGCGATACGTCACGCCCGAGGCGCGTGCCCAGCTCTCGAGCTTCTCGAAGTTCGGGACGATGAGGGCCGAGAGGAACTTCTGGCGGTCGCCAATGAGCACGGCCGACGAGACGTACCGCACCGATTTCAGCGCGGCCTCGATCGGCGCCGGCGCGATGTTCTTGCCGTACGCGTTGATCAGGATTTCCTTCTTGCGGTCCGTAATCGTCAGAAAGCCCTCCGCGTCGAAGGAGCCCACGTCCCCCGTCCGGAACCACCCGTCGTCGTCGAAGACCTTCGCCGTTTCCTCGCTCTTGCGCCAGTAGCCGCCGTCCATGACGTTCGGCCCTTTGGCAAGCACCTCGCCGTCCTCGGCGAGCCGCAGCGTGACGCCCGGGATCGCGCGCCCGACCGTGCCGAGACGCCATTCCCCGGGACGATTGCAGGCGAGGACGGGACTCGTCTCCGTGAGGCCGTAGCCTTCGTAGACTTCCACGCCGGCGCCGAGAAAGAACGCCGCCACCTCCCTCGAAAGAGGGGCGCCCCCCGAAATGGCGAAGCGGAAACGGCCCCCGAGGCGGGCCTTGATCTTCCCGAAGACGAGCCGATCCGCGAGGGCGTACCTCAACCGCAGAAAGACCCCCGGCTCCTTCCCCGCGTCTAGAACCGCGAGCCGGCGGGCGCCCGTCCGTACGCCCCAGGAGAAGATCGCGCGCCGGAGAGCGGGAGCTTTGTCCACGGCAGCCTGCACCCGGGTGAGCATTTTCTCGTACACGCGCGGCACGGCGGCGAAGCAATGGGGCCTGACCTCGGCGAAGTTCTCCGAGAGCTTGTCGATCGACTCCGCGTACGTGATGGTCGCGGCCCGGGAAAAGAAGAGATAGTCGACCATCCGCTCGAACACGTGCGAGAGGGGCAGGAACGAAAGCGCCACCGTGTCGTCGGGGACGTCGAAGAGCGCGGAGCACGCCGCAACGTTCGAAACGAAGTTCTTGTGCGTGAGAACGGCGCCCTTGGGCTCTCCCGTCGTGCCGGACGTGTAAATCATCGTCGCGAGATCGCCCGGGAGGACGGCCGACGCGCGCTCCTCGAAGGCTCCCGGGTCGGCACGCAGGGCCGCGAGACCCTTCTGGACGACGGTCTCGAAGGGCGTGGCCTTTCCCGCACTCCACGCCACGTGGTCGAGGACGATCACGTGTTTGAGCTCGGGGCACCGGTCGCGCACGTCCACGACCTTCTGAAGCTCGATCGCGTTCGAGACGAAGATGACCCTGGCGAGGGAGTCGCGCAGGATGTACTCGACCTGCGGCGCGAGGTAGCTCGTGTAGATCGGCACGGTCAGCGCGCCGAGCGAAAGCGCGGCGAAGTCCGCCATTGGCCACTCGGGCCGGTTCTCGGAAAGGATCGCGACCCGGTCTTCCCGGTCGACCCCGAGGAGCGCGAGGCCGAGGGCGAGACCCTGCGTGCGCTCGCCGAATTCCGCCGCCGAGAGCGGTGTCCAGGCACCGGCGATCTTCGAAACGAGCAGCTCCGCCTTCCCGCTGGAGGCTGCGAAGCGGAAGTAGTCCAGGAGGGTCTTGGCAGGAAGGGGTTCGAGCACGATCGTCCGCGCCATTATGCTGCAGAGGACCGTCCCCGGGTCGCGAGAGGTATCATCATCTCTTGGATCAAGCTCTTCTCGACGTCGTCGCGGACCCCATCTTCGTCAAGGATCGGCACCACCGTCTCGTGCATATGAACGAGGCTTTCTGCCGGTTCATGGGGTCGTCCCGCGAGAAACTGCTGGGACAGACGGGCCTGGAGCTCGTCAATCCCGAAGAGGCGGCGGTCTGGGTCGCGAAGGACGACGAAGTCCTCGCGACGGGAAAAGAGAGCGTCAGCGAGGAGGCCGCGACGTTTGCCGACGGGCGCTCCGTCGTCGTCGTGACGCGCAAGACTCTTTACGTGGACGACAAGGGAGAACGCTTCATCGTCGCCGTCGTCCGCGACATCACCGAGCGGAAACGAGCCGCCGAGGAACGGGAGAAGCTGGTCGAGGAGCTACGGACGGCGCTTGCCGAAGTCCGCACGCTCCAGGAGTACCTTCCGATCTGTTCTTACTGCCGAAAGGTCCGCGACGACAAGAACTACTGGACACAGATCGAAAATTACGTCACGGAACACACGGGATCGATGTTCAGCCACGGGATCTGTCCCGAGTGCTACGCGAAGGTCGTGCAGCCGCAGCTCGATGGGCTGCAGCGGCCGGCTCCCTAGGTCAAACGGCACGCACGGAAATCGAGAGCACGTCCGCGCAGCCGCGGATCTCCTCGAGCACCCCTGCCCGCGGCGCCGATCCGACCTGGATGCGCGCACAAGCCGCCTCGGCACCCGCGAACACGATGTTCTCCGTCTTCTCGACGTTGATTTCGGCCGCGCTGAGCACCCCGAAGACGTGAGCGAGCACGCCGACCCGATCGCGGTGGCGGACGGACAGGACGTGCGTCGCCGGAGTCCGGCTCGCGAGGTTGACGGCGTTCGGAACGTCGCCGCTCGACGCGAACGCCGCGACGATGCGGACGGTTTCGGCGGCGATCGCGCTCTGTGCCTGGTCCGTCGATGCGCCGACGTGGTGCGTCCCGATGACGCCCGGATTCTTCACGATGTCGTCCTCGAACCTCCCGCTGCCTCCGGCGGGCTCTTTCTCGAAGACGTCGAGGCCCGCTCGGATGCCGCGTTCCGTGACGGCCTTTCGAAGTGCCGCCGCATCCACGACTTCGCCGCGGCTCGTGTTCACGAAGAACGCGCCCGTCTTCAGGGCCTCGAAGAAGCGGACGTCCAGCATGCCCGCCGTCTCCCTGGTGAGGGCGCAATGCACGGTCACGACGTCGGACGCGGCCGCGAGCGCGTGGACCGAGTCGGCGCGGGCGACGCCGAGCCGGGACGCGAGGTCATCGTCCAGCGAGCGGCTCCAGGCGACGACAGGCATTCCGAATGCGCGGGCGCGACCGACGACCTCGAGACCGATCGCCCCCAGCCCGACGACGCCGAGCGTGCGGCCCGCGAGGCCACGGGCCTTTCCATACAGCGCCTTGTTCCAGATTCCCGCGGTGAGGTCGTTGGCCTGTTCCACGAGCCTTCGGTCGAGGGCGAGAATAAGGCCCCACGTCAGCTCGGCCACGGCGATCGCGTTCTTTCCCGGGCAGTTCGAGACCGCGATCGCGCGCGCCGAGGCGGCCCCGAGGTCGATCGTGTTCACGCCCGCACCCGCGCGCACGACGAGAGCGAGCCCGGAGGCGGCTTCGATCTCCGGAGCCCCGACCTTCGTGCCCCGCACCACGAGCACTTCGGCCCCGGTTCCGGCGAGGCGCGCGCCCAGCGCCGCGCCCTCCAGCTTCGGCTCGTAGAGGACCTCGCAGCCGAGGCCGGCGAGGCCGTCGAGCCCGGACTTTTCGAACGCGTCGGCGACGAGAACCTTCATTCGGGACGTCAGAACCGATGCACGAAGAGGCCCGACCGCAGCTTCGGCTCGAACCACGTGGACTTCGGCGGCATCGTGGCGCCGGCGTCGGCGATCGCCATGACGTCGGAGATCTGGGTCGGGTACATCGCGAACGCGACCGCTCCCCGGCCCGAGCGAACGCGCTCCTCCAGCTCCCTCGTGCCGCGAATCCCGCCGACGAAGTCGATGCGCGGATCCGTCCGCGGCTCGCCGATGCCGAGGACCGCCCCGAGAAGGCGGTCCTGGAGAATGGAGACGTCGAGAGCGGCGACGGGATCCGCACGATCGATCGGCTCTCTTGGGGTGAGGGTCTGCCAAGTTTCTTCGAAATAGAAAGAGAATTCGCCACGATGGCGCGGCTCGGGCGTTTCGGCCGTTCGGACCGCGAACCGTTCATTGATCCTTCTCAGAAAATCTTCTTTTCCCACTCCCCCTAGATCTTTCACGACCCTGTTGTACGGGAGAATCGCGAGCTGCTTGTCCGGGAAGATCGTCGCGGGAAACCAGTTGACGGGATGATCGTCCGGAAGCGACCCGAGCTTCTCCTTCAGCGCGGCCCGCGCGCGAGACGCCGAGGCGCAGCGGTGGTGGCCGTCCGCGACGTAGAGCAGCGGCACGGCGGCGAAGGACGCGACGAAGAACGTCACGTCGGACTCGGGGACGAGCCACAGGGTGTGTCGAACCTCATCGGGCGCTTCGAAGTCGAACTCGGGCGTTTCCGCCGTCACGGACGCGACGCGCGCGTCGATCGCGTCGACGGCGCGATACGTCAGGAACACGGGCTCGGCGTGAGCGGACTGCGCGAGCAGGTGGGCCACCCGGTCGTCTTCCTTGTCGCGCCGCGTCTTTTCGTGCTTGCGGATGACGTCCGAGTCGTAGTCGTCGACGGAGCAGGTCGCGACGAGGCCGTCCTGCGCGCGCCCCTTCCAGGTCTGCCGGTACACGAGGAGCCGCGGCACGGGATCGCCGACGAGCGTGCCGTCCGCGTAAAAGCGATCGAGATTCTCGCGGCCTTTTGCGTAGACGGCGGGTGCGTGAATATCCGTGTCTTCGGGAAGGTCGATCTCCGGACGACAAACGTGCAAGAAGGACTGAGGGTTGCCCGCCGCGAGCGCGCGGGCCTCCCGTGTGTCCACGACGTCGTAGGGGACGGAAGCGACGCGCGACGCGAGTGCGCGGGGAGGGCGGCCGGACGGGAACGGACGGAGGCGTGCCATGGGCGAAGTATCCCTCACGCGAGGGTCCGGCGCATGCCGCCGTGCTAGACTTTTCCCATCGATCGGACCCGTCGCTGAAAGGAAATTCGGGGATGAAACTCTACGTCGGCAACCTCTCGTATGGTGTGAACGATTCCTCCCTCCGGGCGCTCTTCGAACCCCATGGCGCCGTCGAGACGGCCACGGTGGTCGCGGACCGCGAGTCGGGCCGCTCCAAGGGCTTCGGCTTCGTCGAAATGAGCGATGCGGACGCTCAGAAGGCGATCCAGGCGCTCAACGGCTCCCAGCACGACGGCCGGACCATTCGCGTCAACGAGGCCCGTCCGAAGACCGACGACGCGCGCGGCCCCCGCTGACCTCGATGCGGGCGGGCGGCAGCGGAGCCGTCGCCACGACTCGTCTTTTCGGGGCTGCGATCCTGCCGATCGCGGCCCTTTTCCTTTTCGTGGGAGCCGCTCCCTCCGGGGACGACCTCGTGTTCACGGGCGGCCGCGTCGTGGACGGCACCGGTGCCGCGGCCTTCCGCGCGAACGTCGCCGTCCGGGGCGGCGTCATCGCCGCCGTCGGCGAGCTCGCGCCGGACCGGATCGCCCGCGCGCGGCGCCGGATCGACGCGACGGGGCTCGTCGTCTCGCCCGGATTCATCGACCTCCTCGGCCAGTCCGAATACAACGCCCTCGTGGACCGGCGCGCCGCGTCGAAGATCACGCAGGGGATCACGACGGAAGTCACCGGCGAAGGCGAGTCGATCGCTCCTCTGGACGAGACGCTCAAGAAGAGCAACGAAGACACGTACCGCCACTACGGCCTCACGCCCGACTGGTCGAGCCTTCTCACTTATTTCATGCGCTTCCGGCGGACGCCGCCCACGATCAACCTCGGCACGTTCGTGGGACTCGGCGGACTCCGGCGGATGGTCGTCGGAATGGAAGACAGGCGCGCCGGAGCCAGCGAAGTCGAGAGCATGAAGGCCCTCGTCGCGCAGGCCATGGAGGACGGCGCGCTCGGCGTCTCGACGTCGCTCCAGTACGTTCCGGACCTCTACAACTCCACCGAGGAGATCGTCGCCTGCGCGAAGGTCGCGGCGTCCCGCGGGGGCGTTTATTTCACGCACCAGCGATCGGAAGGCAACCGCATCGACGCGTCGCTCGCCGAGGTCTTCCGGATCGCCCGCGAGGCGAAGATCGCGGCGAACGTCTGGCACATCAAGGCGGCGTACCGCCGCAACTGGGGCACGATGCCGAAGATTCTCGCCGCCTTCGCCGCGGCCCGCGCCACGGGCCTCGACGTCGCCGCGAACCAGTATCCGTGGAACGCCGCGTCGAACGGGCTCGACGCCTGCCTTCCTCCCTGGGTGCGCGAAGGCGGCCGCGAGCGGCTCCTCGCGAGGCTCCGCGACCCCGCGGCCCGGACGCGTATCCGAAACGAGATGGCCGAAGACACGCCTGCCTGGGAGAACCAGTGGTACGGCTCGGGCGGCGGTTCCGGCGTCATGCTCTCGGCCGTTCTCAACGCCGATCTGAAGAAGTACGAGGGGGGCACGCTGGAGGAGATCGGCGCCCTCATGAAAAAGGACCCACGGGACGCTCTCATGGACATCGTCCTCGCCGACCGCGCGAACTCTTACTGCATTCTCTTCATGATGAGCGAGGAAGACGTCCGGACGGCGCTCAAGGATCCGACCGTCGCCTTCTGCACGGACTCCGGCGCCTCCGCAACCGACGGGATCTTCTCCGAGGAAAAGTCTCATCCCCGCGCCTGGGGATCGACCGCCCGCATCCTCGGCACGTATGTGCGCGACGAGAAGCTCCTGACCCTCGAAGAGGCCGTCCGGAAAATGACTTCGTTGCCGGCCTCGAGGGCCGGACTCAAGGGCCGCGGGACGCTCAAGGTCGGGCTGCCCGCCGACGTCGTCGCGTTCGATCCGGCCCGCGTGAAGGCCGTCTCGACGTACGCGGACCCGCTCCACTACTCCCTCGGCTTCCCCTACGTCGCGGTTAACGGCAAGCTCGTCGTGGACGGCGGCCGGATCACCGCGGAGCGGCCCGGTCAGCCGCTCCTCGGACCCGGCGCGAAATCGCCTTCGAACTAGGGCGAGGTTCCGACCCCGTCAGGTTTCGCTGTGGAGCCGGCCTTCGGTGACGACGACGACGGCGAGAGCCCCGGCGGCCAATGCGTAAGCCAGGAGTCCGGTCAGAAACGTGACCGTAATGCCGGCGTGGATCGCGAGGAAGATGGCGGCCACGCTCGCGAGAACGGAAAGGGCTCCGTTCGCTGCCCATCCCCACATTCTGAGCATGGGACGATTCCCGATGCGAGACATCCCGGCGGCCATCGGGATCCCCATGAGGAAGGCGATGGGTGCCATGGCGACGGCACAGAGGAGAACCCTGAGCGGAAGGTCCAGGCCGACAAGACGCGCGAGGATCAGCCCGCGGGCGAGGATGAAAACGCCGAGAAAAGCCAGGAGGAGACCGAACGTGAGCGCGAGCCACCTTGAAGAGGTGGAGATGCGAGATGCGCTCAGACTGCCCGCACCGCTGAAGAGGAGCAGGACAGAAAGCACGGTCCCCAGAGCCCAGGTGGGGCTTCCGAGCACGAGGCCGAAGGTGTGGAAGAACTCGATCTCGACCAGCATGAATCCCGAGCCGAGAAGCGCGCAGTAACCGAGGAAAGAGGTTTCCGGGAGCGTGAGAGAGCGGGCCCTTCGGGTCGTCGGCATGAGGGGCAGGCCGACGAAGACGACGACGAGTCCCGCCAGGAGGGCGGAGCACCAGGCGAGAATTCGCAGCCCTTCGCCGGCCCTCCGGTTCGTGCCGGCGCGCTCGACGAAGTAGAAGGGGTTGTCGTCCGTGGACGGGGCAACATCGAAGGCGGCTTCGCGGTAGAGCTGGGCGCGGTCCTGCCGGGCGTCGAGGATGCGGGTGACCACCGCGGCGATCGGCCTCCACGCGGGAGGCAGGGACTCCGGGTCGGCGGGGCCGTCCGGAGTCCAAAGCAACGTAAAGCCGTTCTCGGCGCAGAAGCGTCGCGCGACGTCTATTTCGTCACGGCGGAACGGCTCCTTCTTGACCAGGACGAAGCACATGCCCCGACGGGCGAAGAACGGGCTTTGGACAGCCCCGACGAGAACATGCGCTCCCGGCGTGCGCGCGCCGCGTCTCGTGAGCGCCTCGACGGCCACGGAGATCCCGCGGAGGGTATCGACCGGAGTGTCGGGTTGAAAACGGGGCGGCCTGACGCCCAGCGCACGCATGAAGGCGAGGTAGCCCCCGTCCGAGAGGTGTTCCAGGTAGTCCTCGTAGGCCTCGACCGTGTAGAGGTAGTTCTCGCTCGCCGCGAGCGCGGTCGCCGACCCGCCGGCATCCACCCACGTCAAGCTGATCAGGTCCCACCGTTCGCGGCTGCGCCGTATAAACGTCCGTCCGTTCTCCAGGAAGAGCCGGACCCCGGGAAGGTCGTACGGGCGCCCCGAGAAGCCGCCCGCCGTTTCGTTCACGACCTCCACCACGAGGGGGTTGATCTCGACGGCCGTGATGTCCTGCCGGCCGGCGCGCACCGCCTGAAGTATGTCGACACCGCCACCGGGCCCGATGATCAGCTGGCGCGACTTCGGTGTCAGCAGCCTGCTCGTGAGGGCCGTGAGGTCGGCGTCCAGGTAGTCGTATCCGCGGAGGGACGCGGGCTTTCCGTCGAACTTCGCGACCTGGGTGCCCCCGATTCCGTCGATCATCAGGTTCATCATCTCGACGGAGGGTCCCTTGTACGTCGGGGAGAGGGCCCATGTGAAAAAGGAACCGGGGTGGAGCGTGACGCTGGAGAAGCTGTTCCACACGGTGAGGAGTCGCGGACTCCAGAGCCAGCTGATGTGTGGCGGGCTCTTGACGATCTCCTTGCGGCAGAGCTGGCGGCCCGCGAAGAGAAGACCCGCCGACACGACACACGAGAGCAGGGCGAGTCGATACCGGCGTGCCCCGAACGCAAGCAGAACGGACCCGAGGCCGACGGCGGGGGCGAGCGAGACGAGCGCCACCTCGACCGGACTCGAGAAGGTGAGCGCCACGAGCGCGAGAACGCAGCCGGCGGCGCCACCGACGAGGTCTACCGACTAGGTCACGTGGAAGCGATCCGCCGATGCCGCGAGAAGGACCGAAACCGCGAGACCGGTCAGCAGAAAGAAGGGAACCAGGCTGATCAGAACCCACAGAAGAGCCGTGATGGATGCCGTGAGCTCTTCGGGACGCGTGGAAACTCTCACGTAGTGCCGCAACGCGGAGAGGAGTCCGAAGTGCAGGGAAATCGCGCCGCCGAGGACGGCAACGCTGGCGACCTCGGGTGCGCGCGTGAGCCCGATTCGTGGCAGCGCAAAGTAAACCGCGAGCGCTCCCGATGCGAGACCGAGCATGGCGAACGACACCAGGACGAACGCGAAGTAGTACCCGACCGTCGCGCCCAGGAAGCGTGCCAGAACGAGCTGCGAGGCCAGGACGCCCGCCGTGGTCACGCCGAGGCCGAGCAATACGACCCAATTGTTGATTTTGCGGGCGGCTGGTGGCGACGGCGCGCCGGAAGCGCCCACAGCGCCGGACGGCGTCTCTCCCCGCATTGGCGCCATGATAGCAGCGGGTGAAACGTCGTTTCGCCCTCCGGCGACGGAGCCGCTAGGGCGCGGCGACCACGGCACCCGCCCGAGGCGCCGCCGCGAGAGCCTTCCTCCACTTCCCGAGAAGGTCGACGACGTTGTCGCTGATCCTGAGGAGGTTCTCGCGGCTGGAGCCTCCGAGGTGCGGCGTCATGAGGACGTTCGGTGCCGAGAGGAGCGGGCTGTTCGGATCGGGCGGGTCGCTCAGGAAGACGTCCGTCGCGTAGGCGCGCACTTTCCCGGACGCCAGCGCCTGGGCGAGGTCCGGCTCCACGACGATCGAGCCGCGGGCCGTGTTCACGAGGATGACCCCGTCCTTCATCTTCGCGATCGTGTGCTCGTTCACGAGACCGCGGGTCTCCGCCGTGGCCGGGACGTGGAAGCTGATGAAATCGGCGCGCAGGAAGAGCTCGTCGAGGTCGTCCACGAGCTCGGCGAGGGCGTGATTCGCGATCTGCGGGTCGTAGGCGAGGACTTTCATCCCGAAGGCCTGGGCCCGGCGCGCGACTTCCGTGCCGATCAGGCCGGCGCCGACGAGGCCGAGCGTCTTGCCGTAGAGCTCCGTGCGCTTCAGCTCCTTCTTGAGAAAGCGCCCCTGCTTGAGGCCATTGTGTCCTTCGACGAGGCGGTTCGGTACGGCGAGCAGGAGCGCCATCGTGAGCTCCGCCACGGCGACCGAAGAGGCGCGGGGCGTATTCTTGACGTCGATCCCGCGCTCGCGGCAGGCCTGGATGTCCACGTTGTCGAGCCCGACTCCGCCCCGGATCACGAGCTTGAGGTTCGGCGCACCGCTCAGATACTCCCGGGTCACTTTCGTCTTCGAGCGCACGAGAACGACTTCGGCGTCCTTCAGGTGGGCGGCGTCGGCGAGCACCTCGCCGAACGGGGCAAGCCGGCCGGGAAGGGATTCGTCAAATGCGTCGGCGATCAGGATCTTCATGGAATCCTCCTCACGTGCTCCCGAAAATTAGCCCGTGCGAAGGGGTTCCGGCATGAGCCAGACGAATCATGCGAAGAGCGGGACCAGGGTTTCGGAGAAGATCTTCTTAGAAAGAAGGACGGGAGGGCCTCGCGGGGTGCAAGGCCGGGTATTCAGCCGGGTGCGCGGCGGATGGCGTTGACCGCCTCGGTGAGAGCCGGCTCGGACTTCTCGTCCCCGTCACTCCCGTCGCCGGGCTCCCGTGGCGGCTTCTCGTCGCCCTCCCCCGGCGCGAGGAACAGGTTGCTCTCGAGGCCGTGCTGCTTCGTGTACATCTCGTAGTACCGGCCGCGCGCCGCGTAGAGCGTCTGGTGCGTCCCGCGCTCGGTGATGAGCCCGGCCTCGACCACGAGGATCTGGTGGGACCGCCGGATCGTGGAGAGGCGGTGCGCGATGACGAACGTCGTGCGGCCTTTCATCAGGAACGACAGGCCCTCCTGGATGAGCGCCTCGGACTCGGAGTCGAGGCTGGACGTCGCCTCGTCGAGGATGAGGATCCGCGGGTCGGCGAGGATCGCGCGCGCGATCGAGACGCGCTGACGCTGCCCGCCCGACAGCTTCACGCCGCGCTCCCCCACGATCGTGTCGTACTTCTTCTCGAAGCCCTCCGCGAACTCGTCCACGCGCGCGATCCGGCACGCGCGAAGGATCTCCTCCTCGCCCGCCTCGGGACGCGAGAACGAGACGTTGTCACGGATCGTCCCGTCGAAGAGGAACGTCTCCTGCAGGACGACGCCGAGCGCGGAGCGGTAGGAGTCGAGCCGCACGGTCGAGAGGTCCACCCCGTCGACGCGCGCGACGCCGCCCGTCGGGACGTGGAAGGCCGCCACGAGGCCGATGATCGTCGACTTGCCCGAACCCGAGGGCCCGACGAGGGCCGTGACGGTGCCCGGCGGCGCGTGGAAGGACACCCCGTGGAGGACTTCCTTGCCTTCCTCGTACGCGAACTTCACGTCCTCGAACGCGATGTCGCCCACGATCGCGGGAAGGACCACCGTGCGGCGGGGATCGCCGTCCTCCGGCTTCTCGGCCAGGATCTCGCGCGTCCTCTCGAGGCCGGCGAGCGCCTCGGTGAGCTGCGTTCCGATCGCGACGATCTGGAAAATGGGCGCCACGAGGAAGCCCATGAAGAGCGTGTACGTGAAGAATCCGCCCAGGGTGAGCGTGCCCGCGAGGATCTGCCGCGCGCCGACGTACATCACGACCGCGCCCACGATGCCCAGCATGACCGTCGACGAGAGGCTCATGACGCTCGTCGAAGTGAGCGTCTTCAGGACGTTGTCCAACAGGCGCTGCACGCCCGCGGCGAAGACGCCTTCCTCCCGCGCCTCGGCGTGGTACCCCTTGACAACGCGCACGCCGCCAAGCGACTCGGTCAGGCGCGCCGTGACTTCGGCGTTGATCTTCCCGCGCTCGCGAAAGATCGGCCGGATCGTCCCGAACGCCCGGTTCAGGACGACGCCGAAGCCCACGAGGAACGCGAACGCGAGGAGCGTCATCGTCGCGCTGATCTTGAAGAGGACGACGAGCGCGATGGCCGCGGTGAGGAGCCCGCCCACGAACTCGACGAGGCCGGTGCCGATGAGGTTCCGCACGCCTTCGACGTCCGACATGATGCGGGACACGAGGGCGCCGGTCTTGTTCGCGTCGAAGAACGTGACGGGCAGCCGCCCGATGTGCGCCTGCACCTTCCGCCGGAGCTCCGCGATGAGGCGCTGGGCGGCTTTCGAGAGGACCTGCGTGAGCGAGAACGACGTGACGCCCTGGATGATCGTCGCCGTCACGACCGCGGCGAGGAGCGGCAGAAGCATGTCCATCCGCTTCTTGCCGATGACGTCGTCTATCAGGAACTTCGTCGAGGCGGGCAGGACGAGGCCCGAAACGCGGTTGATGATCATGAGGACGAAGCCGAGCGCGAGAATTCCCTTGCGCGGCGCGACGAGCGCCTTGATATCCGGAAGGAGCGCTCTCAGGCGCTCGGATTTCGGGAGTTTCGGCTTGTCTTCCCGGATCCTCCGCCCCGATCTCTCGGGGTTCGGAAGAGCTCCCATCGGGTTCTTCACGGCCGCCACGGGTCCTCCTGGGTCTCGGAGAACGCGACACCGCGCGCGGCGAGACCGTCGACGAAGGCCGCGAAGAGGCCGGGCCGCGCTCCCAGCAGCTCCAGGGGAAATACGCCGGGCTCGCGAAACGTTCCCGCCGCAAGAAGCTGCGCCGCGATGACGCACGGGAATCCCGTGGTGCGCGCCATCGACGTGGCGCCCGTCTTCGCGTCCGTCCGGTCGAAGAGGCCGTGCACGAGGCGCGCCGGCCTCCCGGCCCGCACCCCCTTCGACTCGACGCGCAGCACCGTGAACTCTTCCTCGCCCTCGGGCCGCTTCCACATCGGGAAGAGGAGTGCTTCCGCAACCGCGCGCGGGGACACGCGGACGCCGCCGGCTTCCACGGGCACGTCCCCGAAGAAGCCGGCGTCGCGGAGGAGGCGCATCTTCTCGGCGTGACCCGGCCAGCGCAGCGTCTCCTCACGCAGATTCCGCGCCTTGACGGTCGTGAGCACGGTGCGGAGACCGTCCGTCAGGAATCCCTCGAGCGTGCCGACACCTGGCACCTCGAAGCGCGTCACGTCCGACAGAGCGGGCCGCGTGAGGACCGTTCCCTCCTCGACGAGACGCGCGGGACGCGTGTATTCCTCGATGACGTCCGTGGGCGAGAACACCGCGCGGTATTCCCACGGTTGCGAGCGCACGAACGGGAGCCCGCCGACCGAGATGACGATGGAGTCGAGGGCATCGGTGTCGAAGAACGCCGAGGCGCGCCCGCAGGCGAGATTCGAGAGGCCCGGCGAGACGCCGCAATCCACGATTGCCGGGACGCCCCTCTCCTTCGCGAGGGCGTCCAGCGCCAGGGGATCCTCGGGGGCGAACGAGATGTCGGCCAGCGGCTTCCGGGCCTCGATCACCGTCTTCAGCATCGCGTGCCCGAGGAATCCGGGTACCGCGCCCACCACGACGTCGGCGGGCCCGACCGCCGCGGCGATCGACGATTGCTTCGCGAAATCGAGCCGGGCCGTGGCGACGCGGGGCAGGCCCGAGAACGCTCCGAGTGCATCCTCCGAGCGATCGCAGACGAGGACATCCCAGCCGTCGGCCGCAAGGGTGCGGGCGATGAGTGAGCCGACGAGGCCAGCTCCGAGGACCGTGACGCGCGTCATGAAAGGCTCACCGCCTCCATCTTGCCACGGGCTGCGACCGCTATGATCACATCCGTGTCCCACCATGCCTGATCTGTCGCGTCTCGTCGTCGGCACCGCGATGCGCCTTTACCGCGCCTCGCCCCTTCACCCGCGTTGGGGGGCGCGTTTTGCACGACTCCTGTCTCTTGTCCAGAGGCAAGGCCGAACCGTCCTCCACGACGTCGGCGCGTTTCGAATGGAGCTCGACCTGGCTCAGGTGGTCGACACACAGATCTATTACACGAACGCATTCGAGCCCATGACGGTGGACGCCATATCCCGGTCGGTCCGTTCCGGGGACGTCGCCGTCGACGTCGGCGCGAACGTAGGCTTCATCACGCTCACCCTGGCACACCAGACGGGCGTCAACGGCAGCGTCTTCGCCTTCGAGCCAACAGCCGCGGCTTTCGCACGGCTCGAGCGAAACCTGAGCTTGAATCGGTTTCCTCAGGTGCGTGCCCTCCGGGTCGGACTCTCCGATAGGGTGGGAACGACCCGCGCTCGATTCCAGTCGAGCTATCGGATCGACGGGAAAGACGAAGTCGGCGAGGAAGAAATGACGCTCACGACGCTCGACGCCTGGGTGGCCTCGGAACGGCTGTCCAGGCTCGACTTCCTGAAGATCGACACCGATGGTATGGAGGCTCACGTCCTTCGCGGGGCGCTCGAGTCGCTAAAACGGCTTCGTCCGGTCGTCTTGTTCGAGTTCGTGCCGCAGGCGCTGCGGGACGCGGGCGAATCGGCCGAGGCCGTGCTCCGTCTGCTGGCGGGGGTGGACTACCTCTTCCTCCGCGAGGGAGCGCTTACCCGGTGGCAGAGCTCCGAAGAGGCCATCGATTGTGCCTCGCGCGGACTGTTCATCAATCTCATCGCCTGGCCGCGCGAGCGAGACCTGCCGCGCTCGCTGCCCGGCTGACGAAGAGCTTGTCGGCCTCGATCGGCAGGCCGCCTTCCTCGAGCTCGTTCAGCGTGCCCGCCTCCACGAAGCCACGGGCGGCGAGGAGGTCCCGGAAAGATTCGTACGAGCCGGACGGGCCGTAACTCACCTCGAGGAGAATCGCCGCGCAGCGAGGCCAGAGCGCGCCCATGCCCTCGAGCGCCTCGGCCTCGGCCCCCTGGAGGTCCAGCTTCACGAGGATCCGGTCGCCCGAGACACCGATCGCGTCGAGGCGAATCGTGTCCACGTCCCACGACGGACGCCCCTCTGCGGGCTCGAGGGCGACGCTGCACGACGTCGTCGCGTCACAAGGCTGCGTCAGCCGAAGACGGCCCGGGGCCTTCCAGAGGGCGGCCTCCACGACGCGGAAACCGTCCCGCCGCAGGATCTCGGCCGACGGAGGATGAGGCTCGACACAGACGAGAGGAACGCCCGGGCACGCCGCGCGCGCGGCGGAGGCGAACTCGCCGACGGACGCGCCTCCGTCCACGATGGAATCGAAGTCGCCCGTCCGCAGCAGATGCCGGACCCGCGCGTGCCTGAGGAACACCTTCGACACCCGCGCCAGGAACGCGGACAGGGGCGCGACCCGGAACGTCGCTCCCAGAAGGGTGAGCCCGAGCCGATAGATCGCGAGCTGGCGGCGCGAGCGGGCTCCTCCGTCTTCGGGGGCGGACGGATTCGTCATGCGGCTCCGCGCGCCAGGCCTGCGAGGAAGTCCGTGAATTCCGGGAGGTGAAGCCGGTAGTCCGCGGCTTCGGCGGCAAGCCTCTCCTCCTCCATCTCGCCGGCCACCCCGGAGAAGAAAACGTCGCGGCCCGTCGCCCGTGCGTTCCAGAACTTGGACGGAAAGACGGCCTGGGGGATCGACGGGTGTCCCGCGACGAGATGCACCTCGGCATCCCAGTACGCGCGAACGAGATCCCCGGGCCGCTTCAGCACCGGACCCACGCGGATCCAGCCGGGAAGGCGCGCGAGACCGGGGCCGTCACCCTGAGCGGTGATCTCGAACCCCTCTCGCCGCAGCTTCTCGCAGAGTGCGAGGAAGCTGGGCAGGTGATGCCCCCATCCGAGGTTCCCGGAATAAAGCGCCGTCCGGGGGCGAAACGGACGAGGTTCGCCGAGATCGAGAGTCGGCCAATTCCGGATGACCCGCGCATTCGTGCCATCGTAGCCGAGGTTTCCGGCGGCCTTGACGACGCAGTCCCAGTCCGCGAGGCGCGCCCGCCACGCCGCCGAAAATCTCCGGCGTACCGCGAGAGGGAAATCGACGACCCCGCGAATCAATTCGGGATAGAAGTCCTGCAACCAGTAAACGCCGCGCGCGCCCTGGTGGCGGATCTGGCGGATGAGACCGATCGTCGTGGGCGGCGCGCTCGTCACGACGACGACGTCCCCCGCCGAGACGGAGCGCGTGATCTCCGAGGCGAACGCGCGCCTCACGGATTCGTATTCGAGCGCCGTCGAGAGGAGGTTTCCCCTCTTGCCCTCGCGGTGCGCGACGCGTTCGATCGGCGTCGCGGGCGCCAACCGTTCGCCTGCGCGGTAGGTGCCCGTGCCGCCGACGAGCCGAACCCGGACGCCGGCACGCCCGAGGGCGTCCGCCAGCTGCTCGGAGTAGATACCGGTCGGCGCGTCGTCCGGCCACAGGTATTGCGACAGGATGTGGACGACGGCGTCGCGCGGTCCCGGTGCCGGCTCCGGTCTCATCCCCGGAAGTTGCGGAGCTGGATCTGCCACGCCTCCCGGCGGTGGCGGAGCCCCGATTCCAGCATCACGCCGGTGAGGAGCGAGAAGAGCGCGAGGTTCATCAAGGCCGCCGCGAGAATCGCGAGCGGGAAGCGTCCGACGAGGTGCGTCTGAAAGTATTCGCGCACGGGGAGGAATCCCGCGGTGAGTCCCGCCGTAAAGAACAGGGCCGAGATGAGCCCGAAGAACTCGAAGGGACGGTAGTCGCGGAAAAGCACGAGGATCATGCGCAGAATCCGTGTCCCGTCGCGCACCGTTCGAAGCTTGGACGCGGTTCCCTCAGCCCGCTCGCGGAAGGGGACCGGAGCCTCGGCGACGCGGAAGCCCTTCTCGACGGCCTGAATCGTGAGCTCCGTCTCGAGCTCGAAGCCGCGGAACAGGATGGGCACGTTCTTGTAGAAACGCCGGGAGAAGAGCCGCAGGCCGGAGAAAAGGTCGCCCGGCGCGTAGCCGAACACGAGGCGCATCGCCGCGTGGAACAGGGCCGAGCCGCCGCGATGGAAGCGGCGAAACACCGCGGCCTGATCGCCTCCGGCCGTCCGAAGGCCCGTCGCCATGTCGATCCCCCGCTCGCAAAGGGGAAACAGGAGGCGGGCGCCCTCCGCGGGGTAGCTTCCGTCGCCATCCACCATCAGGACGAGGTCCTCGTCGATCACGTTCAGGGCGGTCGCCACGGCTCTCGCCTTGCCGCGCCGCGCTTCCGCGATCACCTCCGCGCCGGCGGCCTGCGCCGCGCGCGCCGTGCCGTCCGTCGACCCATTGTCGACCACGAGGATGCGCGCTTCCGGGAACTCGCGGCGGTACTCCGAAACGACGGACGCGATTCCAATCTCCTCGTTCAGGCAGGGAATGAGCACCGCGAGCGTGCGTTTTTCAGCCATGGATCATTCCCATTCTACGGCGGCGCTCTCGCCGTCAGTTGTAGACGCCGGAAAAGAGATCGTCCGGCGGCGACTTCACCGGCAGAGCCATGGCAAACGTGGTGTCGGCGGGGAGGAGGTAGCGCGGGCCGTCGGCGAGCGACGCGACGACTTCGTGAGAACCCTCCGGGACGAAGCCGTTCGCATCGGCTTCCCGGCCATCCAGCCGCCACGTCTCTCCGCTCGCGGACCCGTCGGGACGAAAGAGCCTGTAACGTCCCGGCCACCGGTTCACGAACGTCACGGGCATGGCGTCCCGGAAGAACGCCCCCGTCAGGAGCACGTCGGGATGGACGCGGACATACGAAGGGTCGAGCAGGCGCGGCATGTGCTCCCCCAGCGTGTGGATGCGGTAGTTCAGGATCCAGAGCTTCGGCCGGGATTCGAGGATGCGCCGGATCGAACGATCGTTCCCGTGCGCCAGCTCGACGCGGACCTTGTGGAGGATGAGCGCTTCCCAGCTGACCGGTTCGGCCTGATAGCGAGTCGGAACCATGCCGATGCCGTCGAAATAGCGGTCTCCAGGCCCGAGAAGACGCTCGGCGTACGCGACGACCTCGTTCTGGATTCCGTTGTCATGGTCGAGGTACGCGATATTGCGGGGCAGCTGCCACATGAGGAGGGCGCACGCGGCGAGGCGAACCCACGGACCGCGATCCGAAGCCCGCGCTTCAGCCCACGCGAGCGCGACGGGCGCGAATACGGAAAGGAAGGGCAGCGCCATGACGAAGACGTATGGCCAGGGCTGATCGTGCGTGAACACGAGGAGCGTGACGGCGGACGCCGCGACGACGGCGAGCCGGGCCCGCGGCTCCGCCGAGCGAAACCGCGACAGCGCGAGCGCGAGTCCGGCCACGGCGAGCGCGTAAGGCACCGGGTTCCGGAAGAGGGTCTGCGGGACGTAATCCCTCCAGATGTACGTGTAGTGCGGGTTGCCGTGGATCGGCGCGTAATGCAGCGGGCTCAGGAACACCATCGAGAGCACCCGGAAGGGGTTTCGGAAGTCAAACCACATCCCGTACGCGAGAAGCGCGGCGGAGATTCCGGCGCCATAGGCACCAAGCCGCGCAATCTGGCGGCGGACGGTCAGGAGCCCGATGCCCGAGAGCGCGAGTGCCAGGCCGATGGCGGCGAGCGGGTAGACGGCTTTCTGCGTGCTCAGGAAGGCGCCGCCCGCGAGGAGGCCGGCGAGAAACGCGCGACCCGGGCCCTCCCCTCCCACCGCCACGAGCGCGGCGCACGCCGCGAAGGCGACGGCCACCGTGTCGGAACGGATCCGGAACGAGCGCTCCATGAAGTTCGTGAACGAAAAGAGCACCGAGAGGGAAAACCAGGCCTCGAACCGGCTGCGGCCGAGGCGGCGCGCGATTCCGAACGTCGCCCCCGCAGCGAGGAACGCGAGAAAGACCCCCTCCATCCTCGCGACGTGCAGCAGGTCGACAGCATAATGCGTGAGGCGATGAGCGACATCGAAGACGTAAATGTAGAGGACGGTCTTGATCGGATCGAGACCGTCGTAGAAGCCCATCGGGATATAGAGCGGAAACGACGCCTGGCCATACTCGTCCATGACGTAACGCGTGCTCCAGGCGAGAACAGGGAGGAGAAGGATCCGGAAGGCGAGGACCGCAACGAGGACAAGGAAGGCGAGACGCTGGATCCTCTCGGCGCCCGGCGGCAATGGCCCTGGCGGCGTCGCGGTCGTCATCTGGGGGACGATAGTCGAAAAAGGACGCCCTCGGACGCGTGCCGGACCGGAGGCGTCGCCCCTCCCCCGATTTGCCGCACCGGCACGTAAAGACGGGAGACTTCCCGGAAGAACCGGTCGAGGAGCCCCTTCCCGTAAACGACGCTTCCAAACTCCGGAAATGCCCGATTCGTGACGAGGAGAGCGTCCGGGGGCCGCTCACGGAGGCGGCGGATCATCAGATCCTCCGCATCCGCGTCCTGGATTCCCGGGACGAAGAGCTCGTCGACGAAAGGGTTCTTCCGGCCGGTCGTGAAGAGAAGGAACCCGGGCTCGGGAAAAATGCCCACCGTCCCGCCCTCGGGTACCGTCTCCTGAATGACGCGCGCCGCCTCCGTCACGAATCGCGCCTCTGACGGCAGGAGGAAGAGCGAGACGCCCGGAAGTTCCACGCGGGTCATGGACGCGAGGCCGATTCCCTGGACACGCGCTCCGATCTGGGCGACCGAAAGGCCGAGAACGAGAGCCGTGAATGCAGGCCGCGCCGAGAGACGGCGTGCCAGCCACGCGAGGGCGACGACGAGCGCGAGCGGAGCCGCGAAGGCCCCGTAGACGGGGTTCCTGAGGAAGAAGGGCTGGCGGAGGAGGGCCGGGAGCATGACGAGCGCGACGCCGGCGGCTGCTGCGCTCGCGGAAGGATCTCCTCGCCTCCACGCGCCCGCCGCGCGCACGAGCGCTCCGATCGCCACGCACGCCGCGAGAGGCAGAAGCGCATGCAGCCAGGCGTTGCCGGACGAGAAAAACGTGAGAGCGCCTGCCAGGAAGAAGAGCGGCGTCAGGAGCCGGCCCGGCTTGTCGCCCGCGGCCGGAAGAAAAAGAACGAGCGCCAACGCGAGCGCCGATGGAAAGAGGACATCGAGGAACCCGCCGCCCACGAACGCTTGCGCGCTCGTGCCGCCGAAGAACACCGACTCGTAGACGCGCCGCCACGACTCGGGAACTTCGAGCGCGATCAGGAATCCCTGGCGCCGCATGAGGCCGGTGCCGAACGCCAGCACGGGAATGCCGAACGCGATTCCGGCCTCTCCCGCTGCCAGGACGCCCGCGAGGGCGAGCTCTTTCGTCGAACGCCGCAGCCCGAGGACGAGAAGGGGGCCGGCGAGAGCGACCGGCACGTACTCGAGCTTGGTCCCGGCCGCAAGACCCGCGACGGCTCCGGCGAGCAGCGACGCCCGCAGCGACGCCGAGGAGAGTGCGAGCTCGAGCGCCCACCACGCGGCGACCGTCCCCATCAGGGCGGCCACGCTATACGGGAATGGCCACGAGCCTCCGATGCCGAACGCGCAGGCGGCGACGGCGAAAGAACAGATGGCGGCGGCCGCCGCGTCGTCCTCGGTGAGCCGCCGGGCGAGACGGCGCAACGCCTCGACGCCGAGGAGCGCGAGCAGCGTGCGCCACGCGATGAGGACGTCGAGACTCCGACCGAACGACCGGAGCAGAAGGCCGTCGATCAAGGGGGGAAGCGCTCCGTAGGAGTATCCGACGTCGCGATAGAGCACGTCGCCCCGGGCGAGCCGAAGCGCCGTATTCATCTCGCGGCCCGAGTCCTCGAACGGCAGGACCCAGCGCTGGAACGTCGCCACGTACAGCACGAGGAAGACCGCGTAGGGCAGCAGTGCCCAGAGGAGACGCGTCCGTCCGGCCGTCGTCCGCAAGTTCGCGTGCATCGGTCGGGCTCAGGGTATCGCAGCAAAAGAAAAGGGCCCGGCGTTTCCGCCGGGCCCTAGAAATCAGAAAGTTGGAGGGAGGGTTAGTACATGCCGCCCATGCCGCCGCCGCCGCCCATGCCGCCGCCCGCGGGAGCCTTGTCCTTCTCCTTGATCTCGGAGACGAGGGCTTCCGTCGTCAGCATGAGGCCGGCGATGGACGCCGCGTTCTGGAGAGCCGACTTCGTGACCTTGG
>JBDTML010000169.1:0-25490 GCA_039934255.1 Acidobacteriota bacterium
CGAAGTCGAACTTCGCGACGTCCACGAGGCCCTTGTCCGTGAGCTTGAGCTCCGGAATGACGGGCAGCGCGAGGAACGCGAGCGTCATGAACGGGTGGTCCATCGTCCCGCCGAGCGCACGCGCGGCCTCGTTCGCGCGCCGCTCGGCGCCGTCCACGTCCGCCATCGGCGCATTTGACATCAGACCGGCCACGGGGAGCGCGACCTCGGCGAGCGACTCTGCGCCGTCCGCGACGACGATCCCGCCGCCGATCGCCGCGACGCGCCGGACGGCCGTTTCCATCGAGGCATCGTCGACGCCCACGACCACGACGTTGTGCGAATCGTGCGCGACCGACGACGCGACGGCGCCGCGCGTGAGACCGAAGCCTCGAACGAAGGCGACGCCGACGTTTCCGGTGCCGCGATGCCGCTCGACCACCGCGAGCTTGAGGAGGTCACGCGAGAGATCCTGCACGGCGGCCCCGCTCTCGACCCGCGCGCGGTCCGTCGAAGCGCCCGTCGCGAGGGAGCCGGCGCGCACCTCGATCACGCGCACACTCGCACCCTCGCCCGCTGCGAGCCTGAGGCGCGTCCGGTCGAATCCCTCGACGCGGAAGCCGGGCCCCGTCTCCATGCGCGCGGCCGGAATGTCGGCGAGGAGCTTTCCGCCCTTCGCGATGCGCCGGCCGCCGAGAATGACGAGGTCGGGCCGGAAGTCGTCGAGGCGCTCGAACGTCAGGAGGTCGGCGCGGAAGCCGGGCGCCACGGCGCCGCGATCCCGGAAGCCGTAGTGCCGGGCGCAGGACCACGACGCGAGGCGGATCGCGATCACGGGGTCGAGTCCGAGCGCGATGGCCCGTCGGACGTGGTGATCGAGGTGGCCGTGCGCGAGGAGATCCCAAGGGTGCCGGTCGTCCGTCGCGAACGCGAAGCGCTCGGAGTTCGCCGGCGTCACGAGGGGGAGAAGGTCGTCGAGGTTCTTCGCGGCCGTCCCCTCGCGGATCCAGATCGACATTCCGCGCCGCACCTTCTCGTGCGCCTCGGCCCGCGAGAGGCACTCGTGGTCGGACCGGATGCCGGCTCCGATGTACGCGTTCAGGTCGAGCCCGGAGAGGAGCGGCGAATGACCGTCGATCGGCACGCCGCGGCGCCGCGCGTCCTCGATCTTCCCGGTGACGCCCGGATCTCCGAAGAGAAAGCCGGGGACGTTCATCATCTCGGCCAGACCGAGGACGTTCGGCAGGTCGTAGAGCGGCCCGAGGTCTTCCGCCGAGAGCGTGGCGCCGGCCGTCTCGAGGTGCGTCGAAGGGACGCAGGACGGCAGCATGACGAAGACGTCGACGGGAAGACCCGATGCCGCGGCCAGAAAGTCACGGATTCCGGCGACGCCCCGGACGTTCGCGATCTCGTGCGGGTCCGTGATCGCGGCCGCCGTGCCGTGCGCGGCGGCGAGCCTTCCGAACGTGCCGGGCGTCGTCATCGTCGACTCGATGTGGAGGTGCGCGTCCCAGAGCGCCGGGGCGACATAGGCGCCCTCGAGGTCGATCTCGTCTTCCTTCCGCGCCGCGTGGTAATCACCGAATCCGAGAATCCGGTCGCCCTTCACGCCCACGGTTCCGCCGTGAATCTCGCCCGTGAGCACGTTCACGATCCGGGCGTTCCGGAGGACGAGATCGGCGGGAGAAGTCCCGCGGGCGGCGGCGACGAAGCCGGCGAGGGGAACGGACCGGGGGCTAGAAGGAGTCATGGGGGGCCAGACTACGACAGACCGGGCGGACGGGATAGGATTCGCGCATGATCGCCCCGCTTCTCATCCGGGATCCCGGTTCCGGCGCTTACAGCCGCGCCTTTTTCGACGAGATCATCGAGCGCGAGCTCGAGCGCGCGCGGCGCCACAAGGTGACTCTCTCCGTGATGGCGGTCGTCCTCACGAGCTGGGATTCCTTCGTGCGCGAGGAAGAGCCCGCCACGGTGGACGGCGTCGTGCGGACGGTCGCGAACACGCTCCAGGCGAACCTCCGCCTGACGGACTTTCTCTTCCGATGGGAGAACGACGAATTCCTCGCCCTTCTCGTCGAGGCCGACCTCGAGGCCTGCAAACTGAAGGTGGCGCGGCTCGGCGAGACGTTCAAGCCGTGGCGGGAGGGAAAGGGACCGGTCGCCCGCCCGTTCAAGGTGCGCGCCGGCGCCGCGACTCTCACCGGCAACAACGTCTTCGCGGGCGTTCTCCAGCTCGCCCGCGCCGCCGCGCGCGACGCGTCCGGCGAGGTTCCCGCGATCAGGGTCTGACGGCGCTCAGGTCCCCACGGCCCGCGCGAGATCCACGCCGAGCTCCGACGCAAGCCGGTAGAAGAGCCGCACGGGCAGCCCGACGACGTTCGACGGGCTGCCCTCCACGCGTTCCACGAAGAGGCCGCCGATCCCCTGAAGGCCGTATGCACCGGCCTTGTCGTCGGGCTCGCCGCTCGCCGCGTAACTCTCGATCTCGACCTGCGACATCGGAGCGAAGACGACGCGCGTCGTTTCGCGGCCCGAGACGACGCGGCCTCCGCGGGCGCAGGCGACGCCCGTCACGACCTCGTGGGCGCGCCCCGCGAGAGCCGAGAGCATCCGGCATGCGTCTGCGCGGTCGCGGGGCTTTCCGAGTGCGGTGCCGTCGAGAACGACGAGCGTGTCGGCCGCGACGACGAGCGCGTCGAACGACCCGGCGGCCACGCGCTCGGCCTTCGTCCGCGCGAGGCGCTCGGCTGCGTCGAACGCGCTCTCCGAAGGGAGGAGTGATTCGTCCACGTCGGCGTGGCGCACGGAGAACGTCAGCCCGAGCGCGGCGAGGAGCTCGCGCCGGCGGGGAGACGACGATGCGAGGACCAGAGCGGGACGCACGACCCGAGCTTAGCCGACGCCGGCGGCAAGCCGCCGGGACATAATCGCCGCGTGTCGAACCAGTCGCTTTCCGAGGAACGCCGCCGCTTGAGCGCCGCGGGCGACCGTTCGGCTGTCTCCCGCCTCGCGGCCGCCGAGGCAGCCCTCGAGCGGGGCGCCGCCCTCGAGGATCTCGTGATGGCGACCTCGAACGCGTTCGTGCGCACGGCCAACGTGGAGATCGACTCCGAGATCGGAAGGGCGGTCGCGGCCTTTGGCCGGTTTCTGGAAGCGGATGCCGTGACGCTCTGGCTCTCCTCGGAGGACGGCACGCACCTCGCGCCCAACACGACCTGGCGGGTCGAAGGACTCACCGCGCCCGCCCTGCAGCCGATTTCGGTCGCGGATTTCGCGTGGTCCCTCGAGAGAATGAGGCGGCACGAGATCGTTCACGCACCGCGGATCGCCGACCTGCCGCCCGAGGCAGCCGTCGAACGCGCGGCCGCCGAGGCCGCGGGCGTGAAGTCGCTTCTCTTCGTCCCGATACGCACGGCCCAGCAGTTTCTCGGCATCCTCAGCTTCGCGTCCATGCGCCGCGAGGCAGACTGGTCCCCGAAGATGGTGCGCGCCCTGCCTCTCCTCGCGCAGGTCCTCGGGAGCGCCCTGGAGCGCAAGAGAGACGAAGCCCTTCAGGGCACGCGCGCCCGCATCGCGGAGGCCGCCGAGCAGGCGCGGAACCTCGATGAGTTCTACGCCGCGGTGCACGCGCTCATGGGCACCCTCATCGACGCGCGGAACTTCTACATCGCGCTCTGGGACGAGGATCAGAGGCTCCTGAGCTTTCCCTATTTTGTCGACGCGTTCGACCCGGCGCCCGCGCCGAAACCCCTCGGCCGCGGCCTGACGGACTACGTGATCCGTACGGGCAAGCCCCTCCTCGCCTCGCCGAAACTCTTCGAGGAGCTCGTGAACCGCGGCGAGGTCGAGCCGATCGGGGCCCCCTCTCTCGACTGGATCGGCGTGCCGTTGAAGTCCGGCGCCCGCATTTTCGGTGCGCTCGTCGTCCAGAGTTACAGCCGCGCGATCCGCTTCGGCGAGCGCGAGACCGGTCTCCTGACGGACGTCTCGCAGCACATCGCCGCCGCCCTCGCGCGCAAGCACGCCGATGCGTCGGTCCGGCGTTCGCTCTCCCTCTTCGAGGCCACGCTCGAGTCGACGACGGACGGGATCCTCGTCGTGGATCTCGCGGGGCGTGTCGTGTCGTGGAATCGGCGCTTCTCGGAGCTCTGGACGATCCCCTGGGAGCTCCTCGAGACCCGGGACGACAAGCGCCTTCTCGAACACGTCCTCGAGCAGCTCGTGGACCCGGCGGGCTTCATCCGCAAGGTCGAGTCGCTCTACAGTCGCCCCGACGACGAGAGCTTCGATGTCCTGCGTTTCCGGGACGGTCGGATCTTCGAGCGGTACTCCCTTCCGCAGCGCCTCGACGGAGAGCCCGTCGGGCGCGTCTGGAGCTTTCGCGACGCGACGGCGCGCGTCCGCGCCGAAGAGGCCCTCCGAACGTCCGAGTCACGTTATCGCCGGATCTACGAGCGCAACCCCGCCGGCTTCTTCCGGTCCACGCTCGAGGGCCGCATCCTGGAATGCAACGATTCGTTCGCGCGCATCTACGGCTTCGCCTCGCCCGAGGACGCGCTCGACACTCCCGCCCGCGAGCTCTTCCCGACCGAGTCCGACCGCGCGCTTTGGATCGAGCGGCTCCTCAAGGAGCGCAGCTTCCTGAACCAGGAGTTACGGGGCCGGCGCCTCGACGGGTCGCTCATTTGGACTCTCGAGAGTTGCGCGGTCGTCGAGGAGCCCGGCCGCGAACTCCTCCTCGAGGGGACCTGCATCGACATCACGGACCGCAAGCGCGCGGAGGAGGAGATCGAGCACCTCGCATACCACGACGCGCTCACCGGCCTCCCGAACCGCAAGTGCCTGCAGGACCACATGGAGCTCGCGCTCGCCCAGGCGCAACGCAGCGCCTCGAAGCTCGCCGTCCTCTTCCTCGACCTCGATCGCTTCAAGCTCGTGAACGACACGATGGGGCATGGGGTGGGCGACGAGGTCCTCAGGCAGGTCGGGGCGCGCCTGCGCGGGTGCGTGCGAGCCGGCGACACCGTCGCGCGCGTCGGCGGCGACGAGTTCGTCCTTCTCCTCGTGAACCTCGACAAGGAGCACCTCGCACCCCTCGCCCGCAAGATCCTCGACGCGGTCTCGGCCCCCCTCGTCGTGGGCGCCCATCGCCTCTCGATGACGACGAGCGTCGGGGTCAGCCTCTTCCCGGACGACGGTTCCGACGCCGATGCCCTCCTGCGGAACGCGGACATCGCCCTGTACCGCGCCAAGGAACGCGGCCGGAACAACTTCCAGCTGTGCACGCCCGCCCTCAACGCGGCCATCCGCGAGCGGCTCGCTCTCGAGTCTGGCCTCCGGCGCGCGGTGGACAACGGCGAGTTCGTCCTCTACTTCCAGCCCGAGGTCATCCTGCCTTCACGAACGATCGTCGGCGCGGAGGCCCTCGTGCGCTGGCAGCACCCCGAGCGCGGCATCCTCGCTCCCGACCTGTTCATCCCCCTCGCCGAGGACACGCGCCTCATCGTCCCGATGGGCGAGTGGATCCTGCGCGAGGCCTGCGCGCAGGCGGCCCGCTTCCCGACCGGCGCCGAGGGCCCCTGGTTCGTCGCGGTGAACCTTTCCGCTCGACAGTTTCAACGCGGGGATCTCGTCGGGACGGTCGAGTCGGCGCTCGCGTCGTCCGGCCTCCCGGCGAACCGGCTCGAGCTCGAGATCACGGAAAGCGTCGCCACGGGCGACATCCAGGAGGCGATCGCGACGCTCCGGCGTTTGCGCGAGATGGGTGTCCGCGTCGTCCTCGACGACTTCGGCACGGGCCATTGGTCCCTCGCCTACCTCAAAAGCCTCCCCCTCGACGCGATCAAGATCGACCGCACCTTCGTCGCCGAGATCCCCGGAAGCGCGGCCGACGCCTCCCTCGTCATGGCGATCCTCGAGATGGCACGCGGCCTGTCCCTCCGCGTCATCGCGGAGGGCGTCGAGACGGAGAAACAACTCGCGTTCCTCACGGCGAACGGCTGCCGGCAGGCGCAGGGCTTTCTCTTCGGGCCGCCCGTACCCGTGGCGAGACTCTACGGGTAATACCCGGAGATGGTCCGGGCGGAGAGGTTCGAGGGCGTCATCTTCACCTCGATCTTCCGCCACTGGTTCGTCACGGACTTGTTCTGCGGGAGGTACGCGAGGAGGTACTGGCTCCGCAGCTCTTCGTTGATCTCGGCATAGATCTTCGAGAGGCCGCGGGCGGAATCGACGTAGTAGACCGTGCCTCCCGTCTCTCGCGCGATTTTTCCGAGCTTGTGCCGGACGTCGAGCTGGGTCGATCCGATCCTCAGGCCGATGAAATAGACGGCGACCCCGGTCTTCTTCGCGTAGTCGAGCGCGGCTTCGTACGTGAAGTGCGAGCTCCGGTCCTCGCCGTCCGTGAGGATGACGTACGCCTTGCGGCCACGCGTGCCCTGGTACTGGTACAAACCGTAGACGAGCGCGTCCCAGAGCGCCGTCGAGCCCTGGGCGCGTATGCCCGCGAGCGCCTGCGCGAGCCGGTCGCGGTCCGTCGTGAAGCGCGAGACGAGCTGGGGCTCGTTGTCAAAGGTGACCAGGAAACAGCGGTCGCGGTTCGTCATGACGTCCTTGAGAAACTCCACCGCCGCCTTCTGCGCCTCGATGATCGACTCCTCCATGGAGCCGGACGTGTCCACGCCGATGCCGAGGGAAAGGGGCAGATTCGTCACGACCTCGAATCCGTCGACGGTCTGCGGCACGGTGTCCTCGAGGATCGTGAAGTTCTCCTTGGCGAGGCCCGCGACGGGCCGACCCTTCGCGAAAACGCTCGTGTAGAGCTCGACGGCGCGGACGTTCTCCTCGGAGAGGTACTTCGGCGCGTTGTAGTACCGGAGGTCCTCCGTCGTCGTCCCGTCGTCAAGCGTCGCCACGACGCGCAGGAATCCGAGATCCAGGCTCTTCGGCACATCCACGACCTGCTGGAAAGGCTCCTGGTAGAGGACGGCCGTGCGCTTGTCGTTGACGAAGAACTCCACCTGCAAGAGCCGCTTCGTCTCGGGCACGGCGACGTCGGCCACGACGCGCGTCGCGCCCTCGAGCTTGACGCCCTTCGCGGGCTGCATGATGCGCAGCCGGAAGGCTTCGCGGCCTTCGTTGAGCGTGACCTCGTCCTGGGCGATGGGCTTGCCGTCCGTCGCGTAGCCGATCACCTTCACGACGTGCTTGCGCGGGAGCTCGCCGAGGTCGAGGTCCGCCGAGAACGGCGGCCGGCGCTTCGTGACGACCCGCGTGTTGTTCAGGTAGAACTCGGCGAAAGCGATGTCGTTCGACGAAGCGCGCGTCTCGAAGCGGACGAGGCCCGTCGCGATCTCGCGCGCGATCGGAATCAGCGAGAGAGAACCCTTCGCGCCGCTGTTCTCGACGAGCTCCGTGACGGCCTTCCGCGCCGCCTCGCGCGCCGCCTTCTCCTCGGCGGAAATCGTGGCATCCGGCACGTCGGGAACCTTGAGCTTTTCGGTGATCAGGGCGGCGGCGTTGCGGTTCGCGTCGGACACCTTCACCTTGAGGCGGTATTCACCCGGGTAGAGGTCCCGCTCGACCGTGAGGGGGACGAACGGGCCGCTCACCGTCGAGGCCGGAAAGTCGAACCGGTAGCGGAAATTGTCGATCAGTCGCCCGTCGCGCACGACCTCTCCGACGACGTCCACGTCGAAGAACGTCTCTTCCCCGATCTGCTTCTTCGTGAGCGAATCGCGCTCGAGGAGGACGGCGAGCTCCATCCGAATCCGGCTCCCGATCGCCTCCGGGAAACGGAACACGCGCTGGAGCGGCAGCGCCACGGCGCCGGCCTGCATGTCGGTCGTCATCTGGAGGATGCGGTCCGCGCCCTCGACGTCCGGCTTCGGGCCCTGCCGGATGTCCTCGGCCAGCTTCAAGGCGCCCGCCTGTCCGAACGTGGCCGAAACGGCGCTCATCGCGGATTGCACGTCCCGCGATTCCGTGCAGCGCGAAAAGTCCACGCGCCGGGCCGCGCCCGCTCCGAGCGCGCCCGGAAGCCCCCCAGCGACGACCGCCTGAGGTCCGTCGAGCGGCGTCCACATCTTGTAGTCCCCGACGCCGAACGGCTGATAGAAGAGGAGGAGGACCTTCGAGAGGCGGAGCGACTCCAGCCGCTCGTAGTACCAGATCTGGATCGGCCAGTAGACGTCCTGGCAGTCGATCTTCTTGATGCCGTCCGGCGCCCCGTTCACGAGAAAGATGCGGCCCTGGTCCGTGTTCGTGTTCCGGAAGCGTTCCTTGGCCTGCTGAAGGCGCATTTCGTAGATGTCCCGGAACGCGATGCGCATCCCGTCCGGCGCGAGCGAGCGGCGCTTCCAGAAGTCGTCGAGAAAGTGCTCGCGCTGATAATCCTCGCCGAGCTTCAGCAGAGTGTCGCGTTCGACCTCCGTAATGATCGGTTCCACGTCCGTCAGGAACTGCCGGTACTTTTCCGGCATCTCGGCCGCCAGCTTCTTGCGCTCTTTTCCGCTGAGCGGCTTGTTCGAGACGAGAAGTGTCGGAGCCGCCTCCGCTTTCGCGCCGGCCGGCTCGATCACACGCGGCACGGCAAGGGCCCCGCGCTCGGCGAGGCCACCGTTGTTGTCGGCCTGGCGGCGCGTAACGTCCTTCACGGCCGAGACGACGAGGAGGGCGTCCGCGCAGCCGCCGGGCGCTGCCTCGACCGCCTGGAGCCCACCCTTGGCCGTCGGCGCGAGGAGGACGGCTTCGCCGTCGAGCACCGTCCAGTAGCGGTAGGCGCCCGTCGGAGACTCCGGATAGAAGACGATGCGGGCGTTCTTCCCGAGTGTCGGGTGCTCGAGGTAGGTCCAGACCTCGAGAGTGCGAAACGTGTCGGAACAGCGCACCGTCACGCGGGCGTCCGGCGTCCCGGAGGCGATGAACACGGTCGACCGGTCGTCGTCCAGGCGCCCAAAGAGCCTGATCGCTTCGGGCCCACGGCCCGACTGAGGCGCGGGGGCGGGCGGATTCACGGCCACGAGCGGGGGGGCCGTTCGGGATCCGGGCGGCGCGGATATCGGCGAGACCGGCGGGTTATCGGCCCCCAGCCTGGCCGCGACGGCCAGGAGGGCGACGACACCAACGTACAACCGGCCCGACCCCATCCTGACCTCCGGTGGAGGCTCCGATTCTCCGTCGGCGAGCCTCTCCTCGGCAAACTCACGCAAGACAGATTCCACGTCTCAGCGTCCTCTATTTCATACGGACTCCCGAGCGAACTGTTTCCGGGCACCTCCGACCTACAATCGGACGCTCGGAGGTCCGGTTTCCTGAACTACTGCTTTCCCCTCGTCTACGCCGACCATCACGCCACCACACCCCTCGACCCTGAGGTTCTGGAGGCGATGCGCCCGTGGCTGGAGGGCCTTTCGGCGAATCCGTCCTCCAGCCACGGTCCCGGCCGGGCCGCGCGCGAAGCGATCGAGACGGCCCGCGCCGAAGTCGCGGCGGCGCTCGGCGCGGAGCCCGCAGAGATCGTGTTCACCTCGGGCGGCACCGAAGCCGACAACCTCGCCGTGCGCGGGGGCGCTCGAGCGGCCCGCGAGACGGATCCCGCGCGCACGCGCGTTCTTTTCACGGCCGCCGAGCACGCGGCGGTGCGGGAGGCCGCGCTCTCGCTTCGGTCGGACGGCTTCGAGACCGCGGAGCTTCAAGTGGACGTCCGCGGCGTCCCTTCGGAAGCGGCCCTGGCGGGAGGCTCCCGGACCGGGACCGCGCTCGTGTCCGTCATCCTCGCGAACAACGAGACGGGCGCTGTCTTCGACACGCTGGCCGCGTTCGCGGCACGGGCCCGCGCCCTGGGAGCCATCGTCCACACGGACGCCGTTCAGGCCGTCGGGAAAATTCCCGTGAACGCGCGGGCGCTCGCGGTGGATCTCCTCGCGCTCACCGCCCACAAGTTCGGCGGTCCGAAGGGCGCCGGCGCCCTCTTCGTGCGCAAGGGAGTCCGGCTTCAACCCCTCGCCGCGGGCGGGGGACAGGAGCGCGGCCGGCGCGGGGGCACCGAGAACGTAGCGGGAATCGTGGGTCTCGGCGCCGCGATCCGGCTCGCCTCGGCGCGACTCTCCTCCGAGGCAACGCGCCTCGCCGGTCTGCGCGACCGGTTCGAGGCGGGCCTCGTCTCCCGCGTGCCGGGCGTCCGGATCAACGCCGCGACCGGCTCACGGTTGCCGACGGCCACATCGGCAGCCTTTCCGGGCACGGAAGCCGAAACGCTCGTCGCGGCCCTCGATCTCGATGGGATTGCGGTCTCGGCGGGTTCCGCCTGCCACGCCGGCACGACCTCGCCCAGCCGCGTCCTCCTCGCCCTCGGCCTCTCGCCCGCGGAGGCCAGGGCGACGCTTCGGTTTTCGTTCGGGCGCGGCTCGTCCGAAGAGGACGTCGACCGGCTTCTCGAGGCGGTTCCGCGCGTCGTGGCGCGCGCCCGGGCAACCGTACGGGCTTGATCGGCGATGCGGGACACGCTCTAATGGCGCCGACCGTGCTTTCGGCCGGGAGTCTCCTCACGTGATCATTCAGTGCACGTCGTGCCAGGCCCGCTACCACTACGACGAGTCGCGTTTCGGCGGCGCGTCTGTGAAGAAAATCAAGTGCACGAAGTGCACGACGGTCTTCGAGATCAAGAATCCGGCGGTGTCGCCCGCTCCCGCCGCACCGCACGTGCGCTCCGCAGCCGGCCCGTCTCCCGACGAATTTTCCCTCGACGAAACGGCGCTCACCGAGGCCCGCAAGCGCAAGAACCTGCCGGCGGGCGTCCCGGGGGCGCCCGCGCGCGCGGTCGTGTCCACGGCGTCTCTCGCGCCAGATGGAACGGGCCCGATCGGAATGCCCGAAATCGGCAGCACGACGGACCGCGTGCCGGTGACCGGCGCGCTCCGGAACCCGGCCCGGCCGCTGCGCCTGCCGACCGACCAACGCCTCTCGCTCGCGTGCATCTCCGGTCCGGACTCGGGCCGGATCTTCGAGATCGACAAGCCGCGGCTCGTCATCGGACGCGCGAACGCCGACGTCGTCGTCGCCGACATCCAGTGCTCGCGCCAGCACGCGGCGATCGAAGTCATGGACGAGCACATCTTCGTCGTGGACCTGAACTCCACGAACGGCACCTACGTGAACGACCAGCGCGTGAACCGAGCCGAGCTCGACAACCGCACGGAGTTCGAGATCGGCACGACGACGCTCATGCTGATCCGCAGCTACGCGCGCGAAGGCACGTCGGGGAACGTCTAGTTCTGCCCCTCTTGCGAGTCCGCTAGGACTCGCCGAGCGCGGCGAGGATCGCGTCGAGCGTCGCCGGCAGGAGGCGCGGGGGGTTCGCGAGACGCCCCTGGCCTCGGTGGTATGTGGACATCGTGCCCGAGAACTTCAGCGCGTGCGCCGTCGCGACGACGACGACGAGATCGTCCTTCTTGATCACGCCCGCCTGCCGCAGCTTCGAGGCTCCCGCCAGCGCGACCGCCGAGTTCGGGCAGATCGCGAGGCCGTGGCGGTTCGCGAGCGCGAACGCGTCGAGAAGCTCGGGCTCGGTGACGCTCTCGACCACGCCGTCGAAGAAACGGATCTCGCGCTCGGCCTTCGGGTGCGACACCGGAGCGCCGATGCGAATCGCCGACGCTGCCGTCTCGCCCGCGACGCGCGTGACGCGCTCGGAGAATCCCTTCACGTAAGACTGGTAGAAGGGATCCGCGGCGGAGGCCTGGACGCCCGCGAGCCGCGGCTTTTTGCCGATGACTCCGAGGTCGAGCCACTCCCTGAGGCCCTTGCCGATCGCCGACACGTTGCCCGCGTTGCCCACCGGCACCACGATCCAGTCGGGCACGCGCCAGGCGAGGTCCTGAATGGCCTCCCACCCGATCGTCTTCTGCCCCTCGATGCGCACCGCGTTCTTCGAATTCAGGAGATAGACCGGCCGCGCGGCGGTCAACTCGTCGACGAGGCGCATGCAGCCGTCGAAATCCGTGTCGAGGCCCAGCGTCGTCGCCCCGTACGCGAGCGCCTGGCTGAGCTGTTCGTCCGTGATCTTTCCCTGAGGCAGGAGGACGACCGCGCGCATGCCGGGCACCGCGGCCGCGTAGGCGGCGAGCGCGGCCGACGTGTCGCCCGTCGAGGCGCACGCCACCGTCTGAAAACCGCAGGCGCCCGCCCAAGACACGCCAACCGTCATGCCGCGGTCCTTGAAGGAAAGCGTCGGGTTTTCGCCCTCGTGCTTGACGAAGAGACGGTCGAGGGAAAGCTCCTCGCCGAGTGCGCCGCCGGCGTAGAGCCGGGTCGCGCCCTCGGGCTTGCTCACGATACCGCTCTCCGGCAGGTCCGGGAGCACGTGCTCGCGGAAGCGCCAGACGCCGCTCGTCTCGAAGGGCCGCGAGGCCTCAGAATGCGGCGCCGCGCGCCGGCTGTCGAAGAGGTCCTGCCACGCCGCCCCCGACCGTCCGAACGCGTGAAAATCGGAAACGACGTCGAGCAGACCTCCGCATAGCGAACACGAGGTGCGCGCCTCGACGAGCGGGAACGACGCCTCGCACGCGACGCACTTGAAGGAAGACAGGCCCTTCATGCGAGCCTCACTCTCTCGTCCGGGCACGCGGGACGAGCCGCGCTCCCCTGCGGTCGATCCGGTGGACGCGGGCGCCGGCCGTGATGCCCGCCTTCTTCCAGGCGGCGACGGCGGCCTTGCCCATGCGAACGACATCGGCCGATTCCTCGGTCAGCGCCACGAGCGCGGGTCCGGCTCCGGCGAGACAGGCGCCGTGCGCCCCCGCCTCGAGAAGCGCGTCGAGGACGGCGCGCCCGCCCGGGACGAGCGGGAGGCGGCTCGGATCGACGAGCCGGTCCGCGACGAGACACGCTCCCGCCGCCGCGAGGTCGCCCGACGCCAGCGCGAGGACGAGGCGCGCGAGCGCGCCCGCGTGGGCGGTGTGAGCGGCCATCGAGATCTTCTTCGGCACGACCGCGCGCGCGCGGCGTGTGAGGAGCTCGAGCGCGGGCTGCACGAGAATCAGTCGAAGCCGGGGCGGAACGCGCAGCGAGACGGGGGCGAGAGGGGCGGCCGGGTCGGACGACGGCACGAGGACGAACCCGCCGAGGAGCGACGAGAAAACGTTGTCGCCGTGCCACGAACCGTCGGCGGCGTGCTCGCCCTTCAGCGCGGCGAAAAGCAAGCGCCTTCGGTCCCCCACGCCGAGAAGGAAGCCCGCTGCCAGGGCCCCGGCTGCGGCTGAAGCCGCCGACGAGCCGAGGCCGCTCGAAAGGGGCAGGCCCTTCTCGAGAAAAATCTCGATCCCCCTCCCCCGCCCTCCGCTCTGCTCGAGAACCGCGGCGGCGGCCACGGCGGCGGTGTTCCTGCGGGAATCGTGCGGCAGGCGTCCCCCGTCGCCCGTGATGTCGAGTACGCGCACGCCGGGTTTCGAGACGAGTCTGGCCGTCACGACGTCGCCCGGGCCGTCCAGCGCGGCTCCGAGGACGTCGAAGCCGACCCCGAAGTTCGCAACGGAGGCCGGCGCGAAGACGGAGACCGAGGAGAAGATCGACGGCCTTCCTCGGCTCATGCGGTCACGACGCGGTGCAAGGCCCTCACCGCCTTTTCCCGGTCCTTGCCGTCCACCGCAAAGCTGATGTTGCATTCGGAGCTGCCCTGCGCGATCGACTCGACGTTCACCTTCGCGCGCGCGACGGCCGCGAATACCTTCGCGGCGATTCCGGGCGTGCCGCGCATGCCCTCGCCCACTGCCGCGACGACCGCGATCGGTGCGCGCGCGTTCACGGCGTCGATCGAGCCCGTCAGCCGTTCCCAGCGGAACTCCTGCTCGAGCGCCACGACCGTGCGGGCGCGGTCGCCCTCCGGAATCACGAGTGCGATGTTCTGCTCCGAGGACGCCTGCGAGAACATGACGACCGAGACGCCGAGCCGCGCCGTGGCCGAGAACACGCGGGCCGCGATGCCGGGGATTCCCGTCATGCCCCGCCCGTCCAGGGAGAGAAGGCACATCCCCGGGACCGAGGTGACGGCGCGAATGCCGGCCATCCCGTCGCTCTTCGACGCGATCGTCGTGCCCTTGATCTCAGGCCGGAAGGAGTTGCGGATGACGAGCGGGATCTCCGCCGCGATCGCGGGGAGGACCGCCGGAAAATGCAGGACCTTCGCCCCGAAGTACGTCATCTCCGCCGCCTCGCGATACGAGAGGCGCGGAAGCAGCCGCGCGCCCTTCACGAGGCGGGGATCCGCCGACAGGACGCCGTCCACGTCGGTCCAGATGACGACTTCCCGCGCCGCGAGCGCGGCGCCGATGAGCGCCGCGGTCGTGTCGGAGCCGGAGCGGCCGAGCGTCGTCGTCTCGCCCTTCAGGCTTCGAGCGATGAAGCCCGTCACGACGGGCAGGACGCCGCTCGAGAGAAGCGGCCGCAGCCGGCGCCTGACGCGCGGGTCGCTCTTCTTGCGGTCGCAGGTGGCGGCGCCATGGCGGTCATCCGTGACGAGCATGTCGCGGGCGTCCACGGCGCGCGCCGGAACTCCGGCCTTCGCGAGCGCGGCCGCGAGGAGAGGCGCCGACAGGCGCTCGCCGAACGAGGAGACGAGGTCGGTCACGCGGGCCGTGCGCTCGCGGAGAAGCGAGACGCCCTGGAGCGCGGCGTCGAGCTCGCGGAGCGGCGCTTCGTCGAAGCGCACCCCCAGCTCGCCCGCCGCGGCGGCGTGGCGTGCCCGCAGCGACTCGACGGCCTTGCGGGCCAGGCCGAGGCGGCCTCTCTCGGCTTCGCGCGCGGCCTCCAGAAGGACGTCCGTGACGCCTCCCATGGCGGAGGCGACGGCCACGACGGGCCGCTTCTTCCGGGCGCTGGCAAGCAAACGAGCGGCGTTTCGGATTCGCGCCGAATCGCCCAGTGAGGTCCCGCCGAACTTGTGGATGGCGATCGTGCGAGGGGTTCGCGACATGCTTCGGGATGGTACAGCCGCGACCCCTCGCGTTAGGATCGGACGCATGAATCAGACCCATTCGAGGCTCATCGGACTTTGCCTGTCTCTCGTTTTCCCTGCGTGGGGCGCCCTCGCGGGGGAAACGGCGACCCGTACGGCATACCCGAAAGCCCCTCGCGCCGATCAGATGGACGATTATCACGGAACCAAGGTCGCGGATCCGTTCCGCCCGCTGGAGAATCCTGACGCGCCCGCGACGCGCGCCTGGATCGACGCGGAGAACGCGATGACCCGGGCATTTCTCGATGCGATTCCCGAGCGGCCCGCCATCGAGCGGCGCCTGACGAAACTCTGGAACTACGAGCGCTTCACGACGCCCGTGCGGGAAGGAGGGCGTCTTTTCTACACCCGCAACGACGGACTCCAGAACCAGGCGGTGCTCTACGTGGTGGACACGGACGGGTCCGCGCCCCGGGTCCTTCTCGACCCGAACACGCTTACGAAGGACGGCACCGTCGCGCTCTCGGCCTTCGCGATCTCACGCGACGGGAAGACCCTCGCTTACGGCGTGGCCTCGGGCGGGTCCGACTGGCAAGAGTGGCGCGTTCTCGACGTGGCAACGTCGAAGGCGACCGGCGACGTCCTGAAGTGGATCAAGTTCTCGACGCCCGCCTTCGCGAAGGACGGCAGCGGTTTCTATTACGCCCGCTACGACGCGCCCGCCTCCGGCCGTGAGCTGGACGCCGTCGTCAAGAACCAGAAAATCTTCTTCCACCGCCTCGGAACGGGGCAGGCGTCCGACGCCCTCGTCCACGCCCCCGAGGACCCGAGCTACCTCCACCAGGTCCGCGTCTCGGAGGACGGGCGCTGGCTCGTCCTCTCGATCTCCCGGGGTTCGAGCGGGAAGAATCGCCTCTGGGTCAAGGACCTCTCCCGGGAAGGCGCGCCGTTCCTGAAGCTCTTCGACGACTTCACGTCGAGATGGACCTGGGTCTACAACGAGGGCACGACGGCTTACCTCCGCACGGACCGGGACGCCCCGCGCGGCCGGCTCGTTTCCGTGGACCTCGCGGCCGCGACCCCGGTCCTCGTGGACGTCATCCCGCAAGGCGACGCCGTCCTCCAGTCCGTCCACGCGGTGGGAGGCCGGTTCGTCGTCGTGACGATGCGGGACGCCGCCGAGCGGGTGCGGATCCACGGGCGAGACGGCAAGCCTGGCGCGGAGATCGCGCTGCCCGCCCCGGGCACCGCGAGCGGTTTCTCGGGGCGCCGCGCCGACCCGGACACCTACTTTTCGTTCGCCTCCTTCACGTATCCGCAGACCGTCTACCGGCTCGACCTCGCGTCGGCCGCCGCGACGGTCTTCAGGAAGCCGCGCGTGGACTTCGACCCGGCCGCGTTCGAGACGAAGCAGGTCTTCGTTTCCAGCAAGGACGGCACGAAGGTGCCGATGTTCCTCGTCGCCAAGAAGGACACCCGGTGGGACGGCACGAACCCGACGCTGCTCACCGCATACGGCGGCTTCAACGTGCCCGTCCTGCCGTCCTTCTCCGTCAAGTACCTCGCCTTCATCGAACGCGGCGGCGTGTTCGCGCAGGCGTGTCTGCGCGGCGGCTCGGAATACGGCGAGGAGTGGCACAGGGGCGGGATGCTCGAGAAGAAGCAGAACGTCTTCGACGACTTCGCGGCTGCCGCCCGGTGGCTCGTCGAAAACAAGGTCGCTTCGGCGAAGAGCCTTGCGATCGCGGGAGGCTCTAACGGAGGCCTCCTCGTGGGCGCCGTCCTGAATCAGCACCCCGAGCTCTTCGGCGCGGCACTTCCCGCCGTGGGCGTCATGGACATGCTCCGTTTCCAGAAGTTCACGATCGGCTGGGCGTGGACGAACGAGTACGGCTCCGCGGAGAACGCCGAGCAGTTCAAGTTCATCTACGCATACTCCCCCCTGCACAACATCAGGAAGGGTTTTGCCTATCCGCCGGTTCTCATCACGACGGCTGACCACGACGACCGCGTCGTGCCGGCGCATTCGTTCAAGTACGCGGCGGCGCTCCAGGAAGCGCAGGCCGGCGACGCGCCGGTCCTGATCCGCATCGAGACCCGCGCGGGCCACGGCGCGGGAAAGCCCACGTCGAAACTCATCGATGAGGCCGCGGATCAGCTTGCGTTTCTCGCGAAAACCGTCGGAGGCCCGGCGCGATGAGGCGCCTTCTCGCGGCCACCTTTGCAGCCGTTTTCGCGGCCGGTCTCTGGAGCTGCGCCTCCGCGCCGCCACCGCCTCCCCCTCGCGAGCCCGCGCCGACACCCGAGCCCGAACCCGTGCCCGTCGCGGCCGAAGTCTCCTGGCTCGTCGGTTCGAAGTCCGTCATCGTTCGCGAGACCGCGTCCCCGAAGGCCGCGAGTGTCGCCAGGCTGAGCAAGGGGGCCCGCCTGACCTCCTTCGAAGAAAAGGAAGGTTGGCTGCGCGTCAAGCTCGCGGACAGGAGGACGGGCTGGATCCGGAAAGATCTCCTCAAGAAGGACGACGGTTGCCTCCCGAACCGCCGCGAGGTTCTCCTGACGCCGCCGATGCTTCACATGTCATCGGGCGCGTCCGGAATCGCGAGTGCAAAGGGGAAGGTCGTCGTCGAGGCGGACATCGACGAGAACGGAAAAGTCCGCTCCGTCCGTGTCGTCACGAACGAGACGGGGTCGCCCGAGCGCGCGGAGACGGCGAAGAGCGAGGTCCAGGGCGTCACGTTCCAGCCTCCGGTCAAGAAGTGCCGGGTCACCGGCTTCACGTACGTCTACACGCGAACGTTCTGAAATGAAGAGGGCCCGCCGAAGCGGGCCCCGAACTCGTCCAAGAAACGAAAGCTTCCCGCTCAGGGTTTCCGGAACATTTTCGAGATCACGTTCAGGAGATCGCCGGCCGCCGGGATCCGCCCGTTCGGCGTGACCCTGTCGACGAGCTGCGGAAGGAGCCGGGAGATCGCGTTCGATGCCATCTCGGGCGAGATACCCGCTTTCGCCGCGAGCTCCCGGACGCGCGCGCTGCCGAGCACGGCCTGAATCTGTTCAGCCGAGATGGGCAGGTTTTTCCCCGTCGAAACCCACGAGCTCATGACGTCGCCGAGCCCCTTCTCTTTGAAGATGTTCACGAGACCCGTGAGTCCGCCCGATGACCCGCCCCCCGTGACCAATTCCAGGAGTTCGGTCGCGAGGCTCTTCTGCGAGCCTCCGGTGTCGGCGGAGGAGCCGGGGGCCCCGGCGCCGCCATCGAGCTCCTTCAGAATGTCGTCGATCAGACCCATGACGCTCCCCTACCGGAGCACGATCGAGTCCTTGATCTTCGCGAACGTGCCTTCCTTGATGCCGGACACCTTCATGATGTCCTCGATCGAGTTGAACTTCCCATTCGCGTTGCGGTAGTCGACGATCGCCTGCGATTTGACCGGGCCGATCTCCGGAAGCTTCTCGAGTTCCGCGGCCGAAGCCCTGTTGATGTTGATCACCTCGCCGCGCGCGAGCTTCGGCGTGGAGCTCTTTTCCGCCTCGTCGGCGGCGGCTGACTTCGACGACCTCGAAGCGGCAGCCTTCGTCTTCTCGGCCTTCTCGGCCTTCTCGGCTTTCTCGGCGGCTTTCTCGGCTTTCTCGCTCTTCGCGGCCTTCTTCTCCTTCGCGCTCAGTTCGTCGGAAGCAGCCTCGCCACCGCTCAGCTTGAGGACCTTCTTGAGCGCGTCGAGCTTCTTGCCCGTGCCGACGCCCTTGACCTTCGAGACTTCGTCCCACGTCCTGTAGGGGCGGTTCTTGACGAGCTCCTTCGCGAGCTTGTCGCTGACGCCCTTCGCGGCGGCGATGTCCTTCTCGCTCGCGGTGTTGAGGTTGACCTTTTCGACCTTCTCGGAGGAAGAGGCCTTCGCGGCCGACCCCTCGGCGGCGGGAGTGGGTGTTTTCTTCGAAGCGGCGAGGGCCGACGACGACAGAGCCAAAGCGACGAACGCAACCAGAACGGGAAACGCGTGCCCAGTCTTCTTTACCATTCCAAGAATCTCCTTTTTCTCTCGTCTCCAATCGTCCCGCGACTCTATCTCGAAGGCCGGACTCGCGCCACACACGTCCGCCGCGCATCCCGTAAACTCCGCCACCGATGCCGAAACGGACGGACATCAAGTCGATTCTCGTGCTTGGCTCGGGGCCGATCGTGATCGGCCAGGCCTGCGAATTCGATTATTCGGGGACCCAGGCCTGCCGCGTGCTCCGCCGCGAGGGCTACCGCGTCGTTCTCGTGAACTCGAACCCGGCGACGATCATGACCGACCCGGAATTCGCGGACGCGACCTACATCGAACCCCTGGACCGGGACACCGTCGCGGCGATCATCGCGCAGGAGAGGCCGGACGCGCTGTTGCCGACCGTCGGCGGGCAGACCGCGCTCAACCTCGCCGTGGCGCTCGACGAGGCGGGCGTCCTCGCGAAGCATGGCGTCGAGACGCTCGGGGCGTCGATTCACTCGGTCAAGCTGGGAGAGGATCGCCTTCTCTTCAAGCAGGCCATGCAGGAGGTCGGCGTCGACGTGCTTCGCTCGGGAATCGCGCGCAGTCTCGAGGAGGCCCGTGCCGTCGCGGTGCCGTTCGGCTACCCGGTCGTCGTCCGCCCCTCGTTCACGCTCGGCGGCACGGGAGGCGGCATCGCCTTCAACAAGGACGATTTCGACGCCATCGTGAAGCGCGGACTCGTGCTCTCTCCCGTGCACGAGCTCCTCATCGAGGAATCCGTCCTCGGCTGGAAAGAGTTCGAGCTCGAGGTGATGCGCGACATCGCCGACACGTTCGTGGTGGTCTGCTCGATCGAGAACCTGGACCCGATGGGCGTGCACACGGGCGACTCCATCACCGTCGCGCCGCAGATGACGCTTTCGGACGTCGAGTACCAGGCCATGCGCGACGACGCGAAGAAGGTCATCCGCGCCGTGGGAGTCGCGACGGGCGGGTCGAACATCCAGTTCGCCGTGCACCCGAAGACCGGGCGCCGGATCGTCATCGAGATGAACCCCCGCGTCTCGCGCTCGTCCGCGCTCGCCTCGAAGGCGACCGGGTTCCCGATCGCGAAGATCGCCGCGCTGCTCGCCGTCGGCTACCACCTCGACGAGATCCCGAACGACATCACGAAGAAGACTCCGGCGTCCTTCGAGCCGTCGCTCGACTACGTGGTCGTCAAGATCCCGCGTTTCACGTTCGAGAAGTTTCCCGGCGCCGACACGACGCTCGGCGTCCAGATGAAATCCGTCGGCGAGGTCATGGCGCTCGGCCGCACGTTCGCCGAGTCGTTCGGCAAGGCGCTCCGCTCCCTGGAGACGGGACGGACCGGCTGGATCGACGCCGAGGGACCGGCGTCCGGTCCGGCAAACCCAGTGCGGCCGGACGCGATGCGCGTCCCGCGGCCCGAGAGGATCTTCTCCGTTCTCGCGGCCCTCCGCGCCGGCACGCCGGTCGCGACCGTCTCGGAAATCACCGGCATCGACCCGTGGTTCCTCGACCGTTTCACGGAGGTCCTCGAGACCGAGGCTCTCGTCCGGCTCAAGGGAGCGGGCACGCTCGCCGACGCGGCCCTCCTTCTTCGCGCCAAGCAGAACGGCCTCTCCGACCCCGACCTCGCGAAGCTCACAGGGCGGACCGCCGCCGAGGTCCGCGCCGCCCGGCTCGGACGCGGCGTGACGCCCGTCTTCAACCGGGTCGACACGTGCGCGGCGGAGTTCGAATCCCTCACGCCGTACCTCTACTCGTGCTACGAGACGGAGGACGAGTCGAACCCCTCGGGCCGCGAGAAGGTCGTCGTGCTGGGCTCCGGCCCGAACCGGATCGGGCAGGGTCTGGAGTTCGACTATTGCTGCGTGCACGCGGCCGAGGCGATCACGGCCGCCGGCTACGAGTCCGTGATGATCAACTGCAATCCGGAGACGGTCTCGACGGACTACGACACGTCCGACCGGCTCTATTTCGAACCCCTCACGTTCGAAGACGTGATGGCGGTCGTCGAGCGCGAGAAGCCGAAGGGCGTCCTCGTGCAGTTCGGAGGCCAGACGCCGCTGAAACTCGCGAAGCCCCTCGAGGCCGCGGGCGTTCCGATCCTCGGCACGACCCCGGACGCGATCGACCGCGCCGAGGACCGCGAGCGTTTCGGCGAGCTGCTCCGGGACGTGAATCTCCAGGCTCCGCCGTGGGGCGTGGCGCGCGACGTGGCGGAAGGCCTCCGGGTCGGGCGCCGCCTCGGTTTCCCGCTCCTCGTCCGGCCAAGCTACGTGCTCGGCGGCCGCGCGATGCGGATCGCCTACGACGAAGACGTCCTCGAGTCGGTCCTCGAAGAAGCCATCGCCGCCTTTCCCGACCGGCCCGTCCTCATTGACCGCTTCCTCGAGGACGCCTACGAGCTCGACGTCGACGCGCTCGGCGACGGCGAGCACATCGTCGTCGCGGGCGTCATGCAGCACATCGAGGAAGCGGGCATCCACTCCGGCGACTCGTACGCCGTCCTGCCTCCCTACCGGCGCGTGCCGCGCGCCGCGCTCGGCGAGATCCGCCAGGCGACGACCAAGCTCGGGCAGGCGCTCGAGGTCGTGGGACTCATGAACGTGCAGTACGCGATTCGCGGAAGCGAGCTCTTCGTCCTCGAGGTGAACCCGCGCGCCTCGAGGACCGTCCCCTTCGTCGCGAAGGCGACGGGCGTTCCCCTCGCGCGCCTCGCGGCGCGGCTCTGCCTCGGTGAGACTCTGGTCGGCGTCGGCCTCACCGAGGAGCCGCCCGTGTTCGGTTTCTCGATCAAGGCGCCCGTCTTCCCGTTCCGCCGCTTCGAGGGTGTCGACACGATCCTCGGCCCCGAGATGCGTTCCACGGGCGAGGTGATGGGGCGCGACCGCAGTTTCGGGCTCGCGTTCCTGAAGGCCGCCCTGGGCGCCGGGATCCGCCTGCCCGAGAAGGGAAATGCCTTCCTCTCGGTGCACGACGGCGACAAGGACGCCCTTCTTCCGCTCGCGCGCGAGCTCGACAGCCTCGGATTCCGCCTCCTCGCGACGGCCGGGACGGCGAAGGCGCTCACGAAGGGCGGCCTCACGGCGGAGATCGTTCTCAAGGTGAACGAGGGGAGACCGAACATCGTGGACCTCATGATCAACGGCCGCGTCGACCTCATCGTGAACACGCCTCTCGGCAAGGAGTCGTTCTACGACGAGGTCGCCATCCGACGCACCGCGCTCGATCGGGACATCCCCTGCCTCACGACGCTCTCGGCGGCCTCGGCTGCGCTCGAGGCCATCCGCGCGCGCGCGGCCGGAGCGCTCACCTACGCGCCCCTCCAGGAAGAGGTACGCGTCTGACACCGGCGCGCCGCGGGGCCCTCGCCTTCGGCGCGACGATCGGCCTGACGGCTCTCGCCTTCGGGAGCTTTCCCGCCTCGACGGCGCACGCGACGCTCGGGATCACGCTCGCCCTCGCGATCGCCGGGGCGGCGGCCGGACTCCTCAAGCCCGACGTCGCCGCATGCGGGCTCGCCTTTCTCGTGCCGCTCGCGCCGGGCCTCGCGCGCCTGCTGGGCGACCGCTCCGGCGCGCCCGCTCTCGCCGCCCTCGCGCTCGCGGTGCTCGGGAGCACGCTTGCCGGATCGTGGGCGAAGGGCGAGCACTCGCTCCTGCCGCCGCGCCTCCTCCAGTTCGCAGGCGCGTTCCTCGTCCTCGCCGGGGGATCGGCGGCCGCCTCGATCGCGCGCGGCGAGACGCTGTATCTCCTGCTGCGCGGGCGCATCGACCCTCTTCCCGTGAACGCGCTCGGCATGACCGCCGCCGAGCGGAGCCGCGACGCGATCCTGACCTTTCTCGGGCTCGTCCTGCTCCTTCTGGCCCTCGAGGTCTTCTCGCGCCTCTCCCTCACGCCCGAGGGGCGCGACCGGCTCCTGTTCGCGACCGCGGCCGGCGCCGCGGCGGCCTTCGTCATCGCGGCGGTCGCCCGTTTCCTGCCTTTCGACCCCTCCTTTCAACCCTGGACCGGGATGCATCGGCGCGCCGGAACGTTCACCGACCCGAACGCTCTTGGCGTCGGCGTCGGCCTGCTGGTGCCGCTCCTCGTTGCGGCCCTCCCGCGGCGCGGCACCGCCACCGACGCGCCCCGGCGAGGGTTGGCCCTGCTCGCGCTCGTCGCGGCGCCAGTGGCTCTCGAGTCCTCCGGCTCGCGCACGGGCCTTCTCCTCACCGCCGTCGCCGTCCTCGCGGCCGGCATCGGACTCGCGAGGGCGCATCTCGTCTCGAGGCGCGCCCTCCTGACCGCCCTCGCTGCCGCCGTGGTCCTCGGCGTCGGCATCGTGCCGGCCCTGCCGCGAGGCGGCGGCATCGCGGTGGGCGGTCTTTTCCAGCGGCTCGGAGCCGGCCTGTCCTCGTCCAGCTTCGCCGACCTCGCGAACCACAGAACGCTCTTCTGGGGAACGGCGCTCGAGATGACGTGGGACGAACCGCTCTCGGGAGTCGGGCTCGCCGGCTTCCCGTACGAGTTCCCGGCCGCTTATGCGCGCCGCCACGGCGCCATCGCCGTCACGGACGGCGCGACGAACGCGTTGCTGGAAGTCGCGGCCGAGTGCGGCCTGCCAGGCCTCATTCTCGCGATTTTCGCCGTGGTTCCGCTCCTCGCCCGCGCGTGGGACGTCACGTTCGCGAAATCGCCGCTCGACGGCGCCGCGCGCGCGGCAGGAGCGGCGCTTCTCGGGCTGTTCGTGGCCTGCCAGACGGGTTCGCACTTGCGCTTCCCCGAGATCGGCCTTCTCGCGGGCCTCGTCGCCGGCTTCCTCTTCGTGCCCCGCCTCGAATCGCGGGTCCGGCCCGCCGCGGAAGAACCGGCGAGCCGTGCGCACGTTCCCACCCTGCTCGCAGCGGCGGGAATCGCCGGCGCCTTCGCCGCGGTCCTGCCCACGGATGCTCCGGCCGCGCCGTTCCGGCTCGGGCGCTGGATCGGCCTGTACACGGCGGCCCCGTCTCCCAATCCGTTCCTCTGGAGCGGCCCGCGCGCCTGCCGCAGGATTCGGCCCGGGGAAACGTCCGTGTCGTTCCGTGTCGAAAACGCGCGGCCGGATGGACATCCCGTGACACTTGCGATCGACATCGACGGCCGCCCCGAGCCCGCGTTCGAGCTCCCCGGGGCCTCCACGCGGGATCTCACCGTGTCGGTGCCTCCGGGCGCGCAGGTGCTCCGCGTGAGCGGGCGCCCCGTCTTCGTGCCGCACGATCTGACGGGCAGCGCCGACTTTCGAAGGCTCTCCTTCCGCATCGCGCCGGGGGACGGCTCGTGAGCCGCGCTTCGGCCGCGCTGCTGTCGTGCCTCGGGTGGGCCGGCCTCATCGCGTTCACGCTGCCGTTGATCCTGCCTCCGGACGCCCGCTACCGCACCCTCGTCGTGATCGCGGCGATCCTGCTCTTCGGCTCGGCTCTCGCCGCGCCCCGGGCGGCGTTCGTCCTCGCGTTCTCGGTTGCCGCGCTCGGCGGCGTCTCCGCGCTGGCGTTCGGAGCGCCCGAGCCCGTCGCCGCGACGCCGCTCGTTCTCTTCGGGTATTTCGCCGGCGCGAGCCTGAAGGACCTCTACGCCCTCGACCCGCCGGGGCGGCGGCCGCCGCTTCTCGTTCCCCTGCGCGCCTTCGCCGTGGTCTCCGCGGTTTCCGGCGCCGCGGCATTCGTGGGGGTCAGGACGAGCTACCTGCTCGGCCGCGGGGTCGGCGCGCCCTACGCGGTCAACATCCTCGGCGAGGACGCGAGCCGCGTCCTGCCGGGCGTCCTCGGCGCCCTGTTCCCCCTCTTCGTGGCGGCCGGCGTTCACCGGATCGCGGCGCGCTTCGTGGCCGAAGGGCGGGCGGCCGTCCTCGACCGCGCCCTCCTCGCGAGCGCGCTCCTCGCCGGCGGCGTCGCCCTGCTTCAGAAGACCGGAGCCCTTCCGATCCTCCGTGCCGAACGGTGGGCCGAATGGCACCGGGCGCAAAGCACGTTCACCGATCCGTCGGCCGCGGGCGTCGCCGTCGCGCTTCTCGCGATTCCCATGCTCGCTCTCGCGGCCACGGGAAGCGTCGCCCGCAGGCTGGTCGCCTCGGCGGCAGGTGCCGCTCTCCTCGTCGTCCTCGCGGACGCGGGCTCGCGCGCGGGACTCGTCGGCACGGTCACAGCCGCGCTCGTCTTCGTGCTCTGGGGCCTCACGCGCCTCGCGGCCGGCGAGGGTGGCGGGGCCCGGCGTCGCGTCGCCGGAACGATCGGGGCCCTCGCGATCATCTCCGCGCTCCTCTTCGCGGCCGCTCTTTCGTGGCCGAACCGGGGCGCCGTCCGCTCGGCTCTTCTCGCGCGGCTCGAGGCGCCTGTTCGCGTGGAGCCGACTCCGTTCGAAGAGACCCCGGGCCGCATGCTCCTCTACGAGGGCGCGTGGGAGGCCTTCCGCATGCACCCCGTCGCGGGTCTCGGCCTCGGCTCGTTCCGGATCGTGTTCCCCGACATCGCCGCCCGGGCGCTCGGCCGCGCCGTCCGCACGACCGACCACCCCCCGTCCCTTTACCTCGGCACGCTCGC
>JBDTML010000170.1:0-2240 GCA_039934255.1 Acidobacteriota bacterium
TCGGGCGCGCGCGGCGACAGGAGGAGCGCCGGAGCGAACGCGGTGCGGGCGACGGCGCCCACGTTCGGAAGGGCGCCGAGCGCCGCGCGCTGATCCGGTACGTTGGCGCCGGGCTGGGGCATGGCGATCACTTCCGCGCTCGTCCCGGCGAGCTTCTCCGCGAGATCGTGCCGGTAGCCCGACATGAGTCCCATCGCGACGACGAGCGACGCCGCCCCGAGCGCGATGCCGAAGAGGGCGAGAAGAGAGACCGTCTTCGGCAGTCCGCGCCGGCTGCCGAGCAGGAACCGCTTCGCGAGGAACCCGGCCACATTCACAGCGGCGCATCTTAGTGCGCCGGCCAGACGCGGCGAGCCGGGCCGGGTTGATACCATGTCTCAAACGCCTTCCGGCACACAGGAGAAGCAGCATGCACGCTCGCGCGCGGACCACTCTCGCCGTTTTCGCGGCCTTCATTTTCCTCGCCTCACCGGCTGCCTTCGCCGCCGACGGCAAGGCCGAGGGGACCATCACCGTCAACGGCAAGACGACGAAGCTCTCGTACGCGTACGCGCGGGCGATCAAAGGCTTCTTCGACAAGACGAAGGAAGACGTCGTGGTCGTCCTGACCGACGTCCCGCTCGAGGCCAAGGCGCTCGAGGACCAGTTCGAGCGCATTCACATGGCCGACGCCGGCAAGCTCCACGCGTTCGAGATCACCTTCGGCGCCGACGGCAAGCCGATCTCCACGGCGTTCCGGGACAACGGCTTCAAGAAGACCAGCCCGAGCGGCCTTTCAAGCGAGGACGTCTTCACGAAGAAGGTCTTCGACGGCAAGACGGTCGAGGGGCGCTACAAGAGCGCGAAACAGGCGGAGTTCTTCGGGGAGACCTATTCGTTCGACGTCTCGTTCAAGGCCGACATCACGCGCGCGGCCAAGCCCGTGCCACCCACTGCCGCCGAGACGGCCGCTGCCCGGAAGAGCCCGCAGGCGAAGGTGTACGCGGAGTTCCTCGCGGCCGTGCAGAAGGAAGACCTCGGGGCGCTCCGCAAGCTGTTCGCGAAGGAGCAGGCAAAGCACCTCGACGAGCCGGATGCGAAGAAGATGATTGGATTCGTCAAGATGATGTCCGCGACGGACATCCAGGTCCTGAAGCTCGTCGAGACCGGTGACAAGGCGGACCTCATCGTCAGCGGCAAGCAGGACGGCGCCGCCACGAGCGGCGTCGTCCACGTGGTGAAGGAAGGCGGCGCGTGGAAGGTGGAGCGGGAGGAGTGGAAGAACTGATCGCGCCGTCAGCGCGCGGCGTGGGAGACGAGGCCCACGAACTCGTCGAAGAGCGCGTCCGAGTCGTGGGGGCCGGGCGCGGACTCCGGGTGGTACTGGACCGCGAAGACGGGCTTGTCCGTCATTCGGAAGCCCTCGCAGGTGCCGTCGCTGAGGCTCACGTGCGTGACCTCGACGTTCTTCGGCAGCGAGTCGGCCTCCACCGAGAAGCCGTGGTTCTGCGACGTGATCGCGACGTGGCCCGTCCGAATGTTTTTCACCGGGTGGTTCGCGCCGCGATGCCCGAATTTGAGCTTGTAGGTCGTGCCCCCGAGCGCGAGGCCGATGAGCTGCTGCCCGAGGCAGATTCCGAAAACGGGCTTTCCTGACGCCACGAACGCCTTCACGTTCGCGACAGGCCCCGGCAGCGCGTCCGGGTCGCCGGGCCCGTTCGACAGGAAGACGCCGTCGAACCCCTGCGCGAGGATCTCTGCCGCGGGAGTCGTCGCCGGGAAGACCGTCGGCGCGAGGCCGCGGGCCGCCAGCATCCGGAGGATGTTCGTCTTGATCCCGTAGTCGATCGCCGCGACCCGCCCCTTCGTCGCAATTCCCGGCGGCATGGGAAAAGCGTACGGCTTCGGCGTCGACACCGCGAGGGCGAGCGCCGCCCCGGCCATCGTGGGCTGCTCCCTGACCTTCTCGACGAGCGCGGCCACTCCCGCCTCGGAGGCGATCTCCGTGGAGATCGCCCCCCTCATGACGCCGCGGCTCCGGAGATGCCGAACGAGCGCGCGTGCGTCGAAGCCGTCGATTCCCACGACGCCGCTCTCGCGAAGACCCTCGCCGATCGTCTCCTGGCCTCGCTGGTTCGAGAACCGGTCGGGAAAGTGGCGCGCGGCGAAGCCCGCGACCTGGATCCGTGAAGACTCGACGTCCGTGTCGTTGAGGCCGTAATTGCCGATGTGGGCGGCGGTCATGACGACGATCTGCCCGT
>JBDTML010000171.1:0-15331 GCA_039934255.1 Acidobacteriota bacterium
CTCGCCCGCGAGGAGTCCCGTTCGGTCGCCGACCCAGTCGTTCGCGGATCCCTGGACGATCTTCACCTCGTCGAAGACCTTCAGGAGGGTCGCCGCGTCCGACGTCGAGAAGCGCGCGAACATGTTCTCGGGCTTCTGGTCGATGTACGACCCACCGAACCAGTTCATGCGCACGACTTCGGTCACGCCGGGGATTTGCGCGATCTTCGGCCCGTAGGACTCGAGGATCCAGCTCGTGAGGGAGACCTTGTGCCTCACGATGAGCCGGAACATTCCTTTGCCGCCCGTCGGGTCGCCGTCGAGGGTCCGGAGCAGCGTCCCCATGATGCAGATCACGAGGAGCGGAAGCACGATCGACCCGAGCGTCAGCAGAGAGCGCGTCTTCTTGCGGAAGAGATTCTTGAAGACGAAGGGGAGGTATTTCATGGGCGCTCCCTTGGGTTCAGGTCGAGGAAGCCGAGATGGCCGCCGCCATGCCGACCGCCTTCCCGCGCTCGGCGTGGACGTCCTCTTTCAGGACGCCCTTGTCGAGGTGGACGAGGCGGTGCGCGCGCGACGCGGCCTTCGGGTCGTGCGTGACCATGACGATCGTCTTCTTGAACTCGGAGTTGAGGCGCTCCATGAGGACGAGAATCTCCTCGCCGTTTTTCGAGTCGAGGTCGCCCGTGGGCTCGTCGGCGACGAGGAGCTTCGGGTCGGTCGCGATGGCGCGCGCGATCGCGACGCGCTGCTCCTGGCCGCCCGAGAGCTGGCGGGGGTAGTGGTCCATGCGGTCCGCGAGCCCCACGACGGAGAGCGCGAGCTCGGCCTGCCTCCGACGGCGCGCCCGGTTGAGGTTCGAGAGGAGGAGCGGCAGCTCCACGTTCTCGAAGGCCGTGAGAACCGGCACCAGGTTGTAGAGCTGAAAGATGAAGCCCACGTTCGCGCTCCGCCATTTCGCGAGCGCGGCCTCGCTCATCGAGGAAACCTGCTGGTCGCCCACGAGGATCTTGCCTGACGTCGGACGGTCGATGCCCGCGATGAGGTTGAGGAGCGTCGTCTTGCCCGAGCCCGAGGGGCCCATGAGCGCCACGAAATCGCCCTCGTCCACCGTAAGCGACAGGTTGTCGAGGACGGTGAGCACTTGCGTGTCGCGCGTGTACTGCTTCACGAGCGCGTCGATGCGAATGAGAGTCGTTCCGGTCGTGCCACTGATAGCGGAAGCCACGGAGCTCATGATTCTCCTTTTACGGGATCAGTCTTTCTTCGTGCGGATTTTCTGTTCGGAGCGCCAGGCGTGTCCGGCTGATGCGGCGTCCGCGACGATCTCCTCGCCGCCCGAAAGGCCCGACGTCACCTCGACCTGCGCGCCCGCTGCGGGTCCAAACGCGAGCGGTTTGAAGGCGGCCTTCTCGTTCGCGATCAGGAGGACGCCCTTCTCCCCCCCGATCTCGACGACCGAGGCGGATGGCACCATGACCTTCGCCTTCGCCTTCTCGTCGACCTTCGCGTCGGGATTCAGGAAGACGACGCGGCAGGACATCTCGGGGAGGATCCGGACGTCCTTGCCGAGGATCTCGATCTTGACCTTGACCGAGCCCTTCTGCCGGTCGGCCGTCGGGACGATCTGGCGGAGGCGCGCCCTGTACGGCTTGTCGGGGTACGCGTCGAGCGCGACCTCGGCCGGTTGCCCGATCGAGAGCTTCGCGACGTTCTGCTCGTTGATGTCGGCCTCCATCTCGAGTGACGAGAGGTCGACGATGACCGCGAACGTGGCGCCCGCCGAGCCGGCGCCGCCGAAGCCCTGGGGGGCGACCGTCTCGCCGAGGAAGGCCTTCTTCACGGTCACGACGCCGTCGATCGGCGCGTAGATCTCGGCATTCTTGATGAGCTCGTCCGTGTACTTGATCTGCTGCTCCGCTGCGGCGACCTGGGCCGTGAGGGCGCGCACTTGCGCGTCCGCGGCGTCGAAGGCCTGCTGCGAGCCGATCTTCTGGTCGAGGAGGGACTTCGCGCGGTTGCGTTCGAGGCGCGCGTTCTCGATCTGCGCGACGACCTGGTCGCGCGCGGCGACGTACTGGCGCTTCTGCGCTTCGAGCTCCTGCGATTCGAGGCGCGCGACGAGCTCGCCCTTCTTCACCTTCTGGCCTTCTTCGATGTTGAGCCACGCGACGCGGCCGACCGTTTTCGGGGAGATTTCGGCCTTCGAACGAGCGACGACGTATCCCGACGCGGTGAGGACCGTGGAAGCCTGTGTCGGCGTCACGACGGACGCGCGGGTCGTCGTGACCTCGGGCGGCCGGAGCGCGACGCCGCCGCGTGAACGCGCGACGAAAAACAGCGCCACGAGCGCGACACACACGGTCGCGAGCGCGGGGTAGAGGAAACGGCGGCCCCCCGGCCCGCTTTCACGTTCGATGCGCAGGCCCGACAGGTCGGCGGATTTGTTCAGAGGTTCCATCGGCATGGTCAATCGCGGCTCTCCAAGTACGATATCCGAAGCGCGTGCGTTTCAGGATTGGACCCGGTTTCTCGGGCCGGCGGGAGCTGGAACCGGAACGCGCGGCCCTCCGCCCGGCTCCGCGGCGGGCTGCTGCGTTGAGTTAAGCTGTTGACTTCAATGGACAAAGGCTCCGAACCGGAAGCCCCGGACCTCTCGATCCTCAGAATCGACAGGGCGCGGTCCGAGCGAAAAAAGCCGGTCCGGCGTCTCCTCCCCGCCCTCGCCCTCCTCTCGGTCGCGGGTGTCGGCGCCTTCTTCTGGCTCTCGCCGGCGTCGCGAACGGCGATTCAGTCGGCGGCCCCCGCCTTTACGGTCCCCTCCGTCGGGCGGACGACGGCGAACCTCGTGACGAATGGCCAGCGCCTGACCGTGCTTTCCGCGACGGGGTACGTCGACGCGGAAACGCGAGCGGACATCTCTCCCAAGATCACGTCGCGCATCACCGAGCTGAACGTGACCGAAGGGAGCCGCGTGAAGAAGGGCGACGTCCTCGCCCGGCTCGACCATACCGACATCGACGCCCAGCTCGCGGACACCATGGCGGACTGGGAGAACGCACGAATCGACCTCGAGCGCCAGAACCGGCTCGTGGGCCAGGGCATCGCGGCGCGCTCGGCCCTGGATGCCGCGGTCGCAGCCGAGGCGACGCGCCGCGCGAAGGCCAATTACATTCGAGCGCAGCTGGCCTACACCGTCCTGCGCGCCCCGTTCGACGGGGTCGTCGTCGCGAAGCGCGCGCACGTGGGCGAGGCCGTGTCGCCCTACGGCGCCCCCGGAATGGGTTCGTCCCAGGGCGCCGCGATCGTGACGCTCGTCGATTTTTCGAGCCTTTACGTCGGCGCGGATGTCAACGAGGCGAATCTCTCCCGTCTCGCGAAGGAGCAGCCGGCGGAAATCGTTCTGGACGCGTTTCCCAAGCACGTCTACTACGGCGTTCTTCGCCAGATCATTCCGTCCGCGGACCGGCAGAAGGGGACCGTGAAGGTCAAGGTGACGATCCTCGACCCCGACGACAAGATCCTTCCCGATCTCTCGGCCAAGGTGAACTTCACGTCCGAAACGACGCGCGGCCGGGAGGCTCGGACGATCGTCGAGGTTCCGCGCAACGCGGTCGTGACACACGACGGGAAGACGGGCGTGTGGCTCCTGGCGGCGGACGCCGTGACGTTCCGGGCCGTGAAGAAAGGCGCGGAGACGGAGTCCGGAGTCGAGATCGCCGAAGGCCTCGTGGGCGGAGAGAGCCTGGCCGTGCCGCCAACGGGGGGAACGCTCGCCGACGGGATCAAGGTCAAGGTCAAGGAGTGACGGACGCCGCGGCGGCCCCGCTGATCGTCGTCGATCAGGTCTCGAAGTCCTATCGTCGTGACGCGCTCGAGATCCCCGTCCTCACGGACGTCAACCTGTCGCTTCAGGCGGGCGAGTTCATCGCGCTCATGGGTCCTTCGGGCTCCGGGAAGACGACGCTTCTCAACCTCATCGCGGGGCTCGATCAGCCGACCCGGGGGCGAATCGTCGTCGGGGGCGAGGTCATCTCCACGCTCGCCGAGGACGACCTCGCGGAGTGGCGGTCCGAGAGCGTAGGGCTCATTTTTCAGCTCTACAACCTGATCCCGGTGATGACAGCCCTCGAGAACGTCGAGCTCCCGCTCTTCCTGACGGAGCTGAGCCGGCGGGAACGCCGCGAGCACGCGCGGGCCGCGCTCAAGATCGTCGGCCTATCCGACCGGATGGACCACTATCCGCGCCAGCTTTCCGGAGGCCAGGAGCAGCGGGTCGCGATCGCGCGGGCCCTCGTCACCGATCCCGTGATTCTCGTGGCCGACGAGCCCACCGGGGACCTCGACGCGAAAAGCGCGGACGAGATCCTGAGGCTGCTCGACCGGCTGAATACGGAGTTCGGCAAGACCATCGTGATGGTGACGCACGACCCCAAAGCCGCGGGGTGCGCGCGGACGCTGGTCCACCTCGACAAGGGTGTCCTGCGGCGTGAGCCGCCGGCAGCCGATGTCCACCTTCTGTCGCCGCGCGCGCGCCGCGAGAGGGCGGCGGAGGCGACGGCGCAGTACGGTCCGTTCAGCGAAGGCTTCATCGCCGTGTCGGACCCGGACTCTCCGGAGGAGAAGGAACGCGCGATGCGGCGGAGCTGGGCGCGCGAAGCGGCGCTCGGCTTCGAGGGCCTCTCGCTCAACGAGGTCGTGGATCTCATGAAGAGGCTCGAGGGGGTCGCGGAGGCGCCCGGGTTCGAGATCCGCCGGCGTGAGGCGACCCCACGGAGCGCCGACCCGCCGGCTCCGGGCGGCCCACGGACGGAATGAAGTACCTGCGCCTCGTCGTCCGGAACGTCTTCCGGAAGAGGGCGCGGGCATTCCTCACGATCGCCTCGATCGTCCTCGTCCTCGTCCTCATCGTCGTCCTGTCGTCGCTCCTGGCCTCGCTGGAAGGAGAGGACACCGAGGGTCTCGGGGCGACGCGGATCTTCGTCGAGCACACGGCCGGCCTCGCCCAGTTTCTTCCGCTCGCCGACCGCCACAGGATCGAAGGGATCCCGAACGTGGTCGCCGTGACGCCGGAGATGTGGTTCGCCGGAACGTACATCGACGAAAGGCCCCAGAACTTCTTCGGACAGCTGGGCACGGATCCGGTCGCGTGGCCCACGATCCACGAGGACTACCGGATTCCGAAGGACCAGCTCCGGTCGTGGCAGTCGCAGCGCGACTCTTTCATCGCGGGAAAGCAGGTCGCCGATCGATTCCACTGGAAAATCGGCGACCGCATTCAGGTCCAGGGCTCGTTCATCCCGATCACGCTCGACCTCGTGATGGCGGGCGTTTACGAGGGGGCGGACGAATCCGCGATCTTCTTCCACTTCAAGTATCTCGAGGGTACCTGGGTCGGACGGGCAGGTCAGGCCGGGAACTTCCTGCTTCGGGTGAGGCGAACGTCCGACGTCCCGATCGTCGTGGACGCGATCAACGCTCTCTTCGAGAACAGCTCGGCGCCCGTCAAGGCGCTGCCCGAGAAACAGTTTCGCCTGCAGTTCGTCGAGGCGCTCGGAAACGTGAAGCTCCTCGTGCGTTCGATATCGCTGACGGTTCTCTTTACGATCATCCTCATCGTCGCGAACACCATGGCGATGAGCGCCCGCGAAAGGGTGACCGAGATCGCCGTCCTCAAGGCGCTCGGCTTCAAGCGGCGCCACGTGCTCGCGCTCGTCCTCGCGGAGGCGCTCGTTCTCGCCCTCATCGGGGGCGTCGTGGGCGTCCTCGTCTCATTTCCGCTGACGCACGTGCTCGTGGAAGCGATGAAGCAGTCGCCGGCCGCGACGTTCGCCTACAACTTCCGCGTCTCGTGGTCCACGGTGGCGATGGCGTTCGCGGCCGCCGTCGCGATCGGGACGCTCTCGGGCTTCATGCCCGCCGTCCGCTCGTCCCGCATCTCGATCGTCGGCGCGCTCCGACGGGTGGCCTGATGTCGAAGAGCGCGATCCCGCTCCGGTACAACATGCGGAACCTTTTCGTGCGGCGCGTCTCGACGTTCATGACGGTGCTCGGCATCGCGCTCGTCGTCGCCGTGTTTCTTCTCGTCATGTCGCTCGCGGAAGGCGTCCGGAAGACTTTCGAGGCGCCGGTCTCGCCCCTCTCGATCGTGGCCCTTCGCGTGGGAGCGCCGTCGGACGTCATGAGCGTGATCACGCGCGAGGAGTTCGACGCGGTCCAGACGCTCCCGGGGATCGACCGCACACCGTCGGGCAAGCCGCTCGTGTCCCCGGAGATCGTGGTCCTCATCAGTCTCCCTCGGAAGGACGGACGAAAGGCGAACGTGGTCCTCCGCGGAGTCGAGGCTGAAGCCTTTCTTCTCCGGCCGGCTTTCAAGATCGTCGAGGGCCGGACGTTCCGGCCCGGCACGAACGAGGTCGTCGTCTCGAAAAGGACGGCGGGGCGGTTTGCTTCTCTCGCCGTCGGAGGCGAGATCCGCTCGGGGATCGAACGCTGGACGATCGTCGGGCACTTCGAGGCCGCGAATTCGCCGTTCGACTCCGAGATATGGGCCGACCTCCACAATCTCCAGGAGCAGGCGCAGCGCGAAGGCGTGCTGTCCGTGCTGCGCGTGCGCGCCCGCGACCTGGAACGCCGAGCCGGACTCCTGACGTCGATCCGCGACGACCAGCGCATCAAGCTCGCGGCGAAGACCGAGGGGCAATATTTTTCCGAGCAGCAGTCGACCGCGAAGCCCATCGAGTTCCTGGCGTGGCTCGTCGGCGTCCTCATGGCCATCGGCGCGACTTTCGGCACGATGAACACGATGTACGCGCAGGTGGCGGCCCGCACGACCGACATCGCGACGCTTCGCGCTCTGGGTTACTCGAGGCGGTCCGTCGTCCTGTCGTTCGTGATCGAGTCGGTGTTTCTCGCGCTCATGGGCGGCGCGTTGGGCGTTCTCGCCGCGATCCTTCTCGTCAAGCTGCTCCTCGTCGAGCCGACGGGGACGCAGAACGTCGCGACGTTCGCCGAGGTGCTCTTCAACTTTCGGATCACGCCCTCGCTCGTCGCGCGCGGTGTGGCGTTCGCGCTCGTCATGGGAGTCGCGGGGGGCCTGCTCCCCGCGCTACGCGCCGCCCGGCTGAAGATCACGACCGCCCTCAGGGCCGCGTGACACCGCGGAGCAATCGCCGATGTAGCGGCCGGGGGAAACGACGCCGCCCGGATCGAGCGATTGCTTGATGCGGGAAGCCACCCGCCAGAACGCCGGGTTTGCGGCTCGCAGAATCTCGAGGGCGCGGTTCGTACCGCGGTAGGGCACGTAGCCGTTCTCGAGAAAGGCCTCGAGAAGAGCGTCGTGCGCCGCAGCGGCGCGAGTCGTCTCTTCGGGGTCGGTACGATCGAAGCAGATGCTGATGACCGCCGCGCTCGCGCGGTCGCTGACGAGAGAGAACGTCACTCCGTACTCGAACCCGTAGGAGGCGAGAATCGGCCGGGCGATCGCCCCGATGCGGTCCAGATCCTCCCGGGTGCTGGGCAGGACCGGCGAGACCCAGACCGTTCCCGCTCCGGCTTCGAGCGGGTCGAAGGTGGGCCCGCCGGTGCCTCGCGCTCGCCAGAGCGCGCTTTTCAGGGTGTCGTAGCGCATCTCTCCCCGCAGGAGGTCGACCCCCATCGCGAGCTGGTCCCACATGCGGAGGGGAGGCAGACCGCCGAGAGCCCGGGGAACCTTCGCGCGCAGCCGCGCGATCCGCTTGTACCAACGGTCGTCGATCGTGAAGACGAGCTTCAGGCTCGGAAGTCGCCGAAGCGCATTTTTCACGGCTCGTCTCTGAGCGCGAACCTCGGCGGCGGTCGTGGCGACGAGGAGTCCGCTCGCGGCCCAGGCGCGGACGCCGAACTCTCGTTTCATCGCGGCGGTGCGCGCGGGGTCGGCGACGTCCAGCGGCACCGTGCGTGGAACGTCTTCCGGGCGGCGCGTCGCCGTGCCGAGGAGGCGCATGTCGTTGAAGACGTGCATCGTGCTGCGGGCCGTTCCCTGAAGCTTCAGATCGCGCAAGGTCTCGAGCAGCAGGCCGCCGTCGGCCTCGTCCTCGACCGACACGACGAAGTACGCCGCGGCGCCGGGCTCGGGCGCGAGCCAGATCGTCGCCCGGGTCACGATCCCGAGGTTCGACTGCATGAAGAGGCCGTCGAGCCACGGTCCGATCCCCCAGCGGTGAACGGACGCGGCGCGGGCATCGGCGTAGCCGCCGAAACCGGTGCGAAAGACCGTGCCATCGGCGAGCACGATCTCGAGATCGCAGGCGCACCCGCACCGTTCGCCGTATGTTCCGTGGCCGAAGCCGCGCTCCAGGAAATTGCCGACGAGGCTCGCGTCCGGGCCGCTTCCCACCGCGTCGAGACGCAGAGGCAGCCCCGTTTCGCGCAGATGGCGGGCGAGCTGCCCCTGCGTGACGCCCGCCTCGACGACCGCGTAGCCGAGCTCGGCGTTCACCTCGAGAATGCGGTTCATACCGGAGAGGTCGACGAGGATCGCTCCCTCGACGGGCGCGCAGGCGTCGGAGTAGCCCCAGTTGCGGCCGGCGCTGACGGGATGGACGCTCGCCCCGTGCCGCGCCGCGATCCGCACGATCGCGGCGACCTCGCCGGTCGTCGTCGGACGCACGATGAGGCAGGGGCGTCGCGGAAACGGCGTCGTGGAGCGCGCGGCCCGGTCGAGCGCGGCTGACTCCCCGATGACGCGGTCCGGCGGGAGAGCCTTCTCGAGCTCGTCCCGGAGCGCTTCCGAGACGCCGGTCGACGTCACCGGGGACCGCGTCTCACGCCCTGGGACTGGACGTGGAGGTCGGAGAAGGCGCGATAGGCGGGGGACACCATGAACATTTCGTGGATCTCGGGAACGCTCCCGTCAACGGGGAATTTGCCGGGATGGATCTCGAAGAGATATGGGCGCCGCAGCCCGCGGTGCTCCACCTCGTTGCCCACCGGCTCGATCGCGAAGCCGGATCGCCGGATGATGCGGGCGAGGGCGTCGGCGATGAAGAAGAGCCAATACGCGACATCGTTTTGAACGCTCCATTGCCAGCCCGCGCGGACGAGGCCCATGAAGATCCACGATTCGCTGTTGCGGTATCCGCTGGCCAGGAACGAGTCGTCGAAGTCCGCAGGCGGCTGCTGCTGCTCCGCCATTTCGCCGCTGATGCGGTGCTGCGGGGGGCGGCGATACTTCTTGACCACGCATAGGCGCGAGAACTCGATCGTCCGGTCCCGAGCCGAAGAGGGAAGGCGGCCCGGCTGGAGACGAGTGAAGCAGGAGATCGGCAGCTCTTCCAGAGGCTTGCGGATGAGGCGCATCGTGGCAATCCAGCCTTTCGACCGCCGCCGGCGCACGAGAAAGGGCACGGAAAACGCGTCGTTCTCGTCGCGCTCCATCTGGTCAGGGAATCGGGAATCGTCTTCCCATCCCGTATCCCGGCAATAGACCTGGTAACGCAACCGGTAGTGCGTCTGCCGGCCCGGCTCGTTGTCGGCGAGGAAAGCTTCGAAATGCCTGTCGAACACGCTCCGGCCTCCCTTCTCAGGCGTGGCTTGTCCCGGATGCAGGCCTGGACTCCGCCGCCACGGCCTCCCGGAACACCTGGAGAAAGGTCTGGAGGTGGCGGCGCTCCGTGCGGACGTTGCCGATCGCGACGCGGAGCGTGTAGCGGCCGGAGACGAGCGCGTGCGAGATGAAGGCGCGGCCGTCTTCGTTGATCCGCCCGAGAATCCGGGCGTTCGCCGCGTCGCACTCCGCGGGCGACACGCCCGGCGACGTCCAGCGAAAGGCGACGACCGAGAACGGCGTCGGCGCGGCGATCGTGACCCCGGGCTCGCGTTCGAGCACCCCGCGAAGCGCGCGCGCGAGGACGAGGTGGGCGCGCAGCCGGGCCCGCACACCGCCGGCTCCGAACGCGCGGAGCGTCATCCACATCTTGAGGGCGCGGAACCGGCGCCCGAGCTGGACGCCGTAGTCCATGTACTCGCGCACGGTCTGCCCTTCGGGAGTCTCGAGATAGTTCGGCACGACCGAAAAGGCGCGCCGCACGCGCTCCATCCGGCGGAAGAAGAGGCCGGTGCACTCGAGCGGCACGAGCATCCACTTGTGCGGGTTGAAGAGGACCGAGTCCGCTCGTTCCCACCCCGCGAACAGGGAGCGCATCTCCGGAAGCGCCGCGGCCGAGCCCGCGTACGCCGCATCCACGTGCAGCCAGATGTTCTCGCGTTCGCAGATCGCGGCGAGCGCCGCGAGAGGGTCGACGGACGTCACGGTCGTCGTGCCGGCCGTGGCGACGACGGCGACGGGGATGCGGCCCGCGTCCCGGTCCTTCGCGATCTCGATCTCCAGGGCGGCCGCGTCCATCCGGAAGTCGGCGTCGACGGGAATCTTCCTGAGGCCGCCCGTGCCGAAGCCGAGCACCACGCACGCCTTGTCGATCGAGGAATGGGCCAGCTCCGAGCAGTAGACGACTCCCGCGGGCCGGCCCGCGAGCCCCGTCCGGCGGACGTCGGGATACGCCTCCTCGCGGGCCGCCGCGAGGGCGATGAGCGAGGCCGTCGAGGCCGTGTCGGCGAGCTGGCCGTCGAAGCCCTGGGGCCCCCACGGCAGGCCGACGAGGTCGAGAAGCCAGCGAACGACGCCTTGCTCGAGCTCCGTGAGGACGGGGGACGTGCGCCAGAGGATGCCCACCTGGTTGTATCCCGCCGCCAGGAAGTCGCCCACGATCGCGGGGGCCGAGCCCGTGTTCGCGAAGTACGCGAGGTAGCCGGGGTGCTGCCAGTGTGTGAGGTTCGGTTCGACGAGGCGGTCCAGGTCCCGCTCGATGGCCTCCCACGGCTCGGGGTCCTCCGGCGCGCGGCGCGGCATTTGCGCGAGGACCTCGCCCGGCTTCGTCCGCGCGAGGACGGGCCGCGACTCGAGGGTCTCGAAGTACTTCGCGAGGCGCTCGACGGCGGCGTGCCCCATCTCCCGGAACGCGTCGGGTGGGAAGTCGCCGAGGGGCTCGTCCATCGGGGCGAAGTCTACGGGACCGTCAGCCCTTCGACAGAGGCTTGCCGGGCTTTCCGGCGCGGAGCTCGGCGGGGATCTGGAGCGGCCCGGTCTGTCTGAGGTCTTCCTTGATGATGAGGTCGAGGAACATCTCGCGAACGCCGTCCTGGCCCCGGTCCTTGAAAACGGCGCGCACCTGTTTCGGTTGCAGCTCGACGCCGGTCATCGCCTTGAGGTACTGGCAAAACACGATGGCGCGGGACCGAAACGAGATGACGAGAATGAAGAGCAGGACTCCTGCGAAGGCGAGCAGCGTCAATCCCGTGAGGCCCTGAACCTCGAAGATGGAAGATGGATTCATGCGCGTTCCCGCCCGAACCGGCTGTCAGCACGCATCGCGGACTCCTTTTTCGAGACGGATGATGATAGCGCGTCGGCGGAATGGTTACTTCCCGAACGAGACGCGGTAGATCGCGCCCGCGAGGTCGTCCGAGACGAGCAGGGATCCGTCGGGATGGACGAGCACGTCGACGGGACGGCCCCACGCCTTCTCGCCCTGGAGCCAGCCCTCGGCGAAGCCCTCTTCGGAGACCGGCTTTCCGTCCTTGAGGCGCACGAGCGCCACGCGGTAGCCGACCTTCTTCTTCCGATTCCACGAGCCGTGCTCGGCGATGAAAATCTGGCCGCGGTACGCGGGGGGAAACATCGCGCCCGTGTAGAACCGCATCCCGAGCGCCGCGACGTGGGCGCCCAGCTTCAGGGCCGGCGGGACGAAGCCCTTGCACGGGAACTCCTTGCCGAACTCCGGATCGGAGACGTCTCCTCCGTGGCAGTAGGGGAAGCCGAAGTTGAGGCCGGGGTGCGGTGACACGTTCAGCTCGTCGGGGGGACCGTCGTCTCCGAGCCAGTCCCGCCCGTTATCCGTGAACCACAGCTCCTTCGTCTCGGGATGCCAGTCGAAACCGACCGTGTTCCTCACGCCGCGGGCGACGATCTCGAAGCCCGAGCCGTCGGACTTGATCCGCGCGATCGAGGCGTAGGGGTCGCTGCGCCTGCAGATGTTGCAGGGAGCGCCGATTGGGACGTAGAGGAGGCCGTCCGGCCCGAACGCAACGAACTTCCAGCCGTGGTGGGTGTCTCTCGGGAACGCGTCCGATACGACGACGGGAGCCGGAGGCGTCTTGTGCTTCTCGAGCTTCTCTTCGATGCCGACGTAGCGGAGGAGGCGGGAGACTTCCATGACGTAGAGCGCGCCGCCCTTCATGGCGACGCCGTTCGGCTCGTTCAGGTTCTTCGCGATCGTGAGGACCTCGCGGGCGCGGGTCCCGTCGCCCGCATCCAGGACGGCGTAAACGGCGCCCGCGTCGCGCGACCCGACGAAAAGCGTCCCCTTCGGGCCCATCGTCATCGAGCGCGCGCCCGGCACCGCGTCGGTGTACACCTCGACACGAAATCCCGGTGGAAGCTTGATCGTGTCGAGCCTGATGTCCTTCGGGTCGGCGGGGGCGGGGAGGGAAGAAGAAAGGTTTGCCAGGAAAAGAAAGAAGAAGAATTTCTTAGAAGGTAATAGAAGACCCTGCTTTCGCATCGCTTCTCCGCTCGAGCGACATTATCGGCGTTCGGCGGCCCTCGCATTCCTGTTCCCCGACGCATAATCCCTCCTCATGTCCCTGACCGACGACACGCCCCCCGCCCGCCTGCCGCGGCCGCTCGATCCCGTGGAGGTCCGGGTGCTCGGGGCGCTCCTCGAAAAGCAGCAGGCGACGCCGGAGTACTACCCGCTCACCCTCCACGCGCTCGTTGCGGCCTGCAACCAGAAGTCGAACCGGGATCCGGTCCTGGAGCTCGCGCCGGCCGAGATCGAGGCCGCGCTCTCGCGGCTGCGCGAGCACGTCTTCGTCTGGAAGACCGGTTTCTCGCGGGCCGAGAAGTGGGAGCAGAACGTGGAGAAGAGGTGGCAGCTCGACGCGCCCGGCAAGGCCGTCATGACGCTTCTCTTCCTCAGGGGCGAACAGACGCCGGGCGAGCTGCGTGGACGCAGCGACCGGCTGCACCCGTTCACGACGACCGGCGACGTCGAGGCCGCGCTAGAAGCTCTCGCATCGGGCCCCGAGCCGCTCGTGGCCGAGCTGCCGCGGAGGCCGGGTCAGAAGGAGACGCGCTGGACGCATCTCGTGGCCGGGCCAGTCGAGGGCGTCCGATCGCCGGCGACGCCCGCCACGGCGAACAACCGCCCGGACACACTGGGGTCGCGCGTCCTGGCGCTCGAGGAGAAGCTGGACGCGATCGCCCGGGAGATCGCGGAGCTCCGAAAGAGGTAACGCACGTGCGGAGGATTGATGGACGTTCCTGACTCGAAGTCGCTGCCCGAGAACGCCTACGTCCCGCTCGCTCCGGGCGAGACCTACGCGCCCGTCGTCCCTCCGGAGAGCGCGCCTCCCGAGGTGACCCGCCGGTCGCTCTTCTGGGGCCTCCTCTTCTGCGTCGTTTTCACGGTGGCCTCGGCGTATTCGGGCCTCAAGGTCGGGCAGGTGATGGAGGCCGCGATCCCGATCTCGATCCTCGCGATCGGCCTTGCCCGCGTCTACAAGCGGCGGTCGAGCCTCCTCGAGAACGTGATCATCACGGGCATCGGCGGCGTCTCGGGCTCGGTCGTGGCGGGGGCGATCTTCACGCTGCCGGCCCTGTACACGCTCGGTCTGAACCCCCACCCCGTCCAGACCATTTTCATCTGTCTCGCGGGAGGCTGCCTCGGCGTCCTCTTCATCATCCCGCTGCGCCGCTACTTCGTGAAGGAGCAGCACGGGAAGTTTCCGTTCCCCGAAGCCACGGCGATCACGGAAGTGCTCGTCACGGGCGAGAAGGGCGGCGCGCAGGCGAAGCTCCTCGTCCAGGCGACGATCGTCTCGGCGATCTACGACTTCTTCGTGACCACGTTCCAGGTCTGGAAGGAATACGTCGACTTCCAGTTCCTTCCGTTCATGAAGGACGCCGCCGTGAAGGCGAAGGTCATCGTGAAGTTCGACGCGATCGCCTTCATCCTCGGCCTCGGCTACGTCATGGGGCTGCGTTCGTCGCTCATCCTCTGCGCCGGCGGCTTCCTCTCCAACTTCGTCTTCGTGCCGCTCCTCTGGATGGTCGGCCGGCACCTGCCGGACGCGGTCTATCCCGCGGCGATCCCGATCGCGAAGATGACGGCCGAGCAGATCTTCCGCGGCTACGTACGCTACATCGGCGTCGGTGCGATCGCGACGGCGGGCATTTTCGGCATCGTGAAGTCGCTACGCATCGTGGCGGGCTCGTTCTCGATCGCGGCGAAGGCTTTCCGCGGCGGCGGGGGCGCGGCGTCCACCGAGCGCACCGACCGCGACGTTCCTGTGATGGCGATCCTTCTCGGGACGATCGTGAGCGCGATCGGTGTCGCCGCTTTCTTCGGCAGCCTCGGCAGCACGCTCCTCGCGGTCGTGATCGCCCTCGTGCTGACGGTCGTGTTTTCGTTCTTCTTCGCCTCGGTCGCCGCGAATGCGATCGCGACGACGGCGCGCAATCCGGTGTCGGGGATGACGATGCTCACGATCATCATTTCGTCGGTCATCCTCCTGAGGTTCGGCGTCTCCGGGACGACCGGGATGTTCTTCGTGATGGCGATGGCCGGCATGGTCTGCACGGCGCTCTCGGTCTCCGGTCAAATGATCACGGACCTCAAGACCGGGTACTGGCTGGGCTCGACGCCGGCGGCGCAGGAGAGAGTGAAGTTCTACGGAGCGATCGCCGCGTCGATCTTCGCGGGCCTCTCGATCGTCGTGCTGGCCAAGGTGTACCAGTTCGGGGAGAAGGCTCCCGGCGATCTGCGCGAGGTTCTCGCCGCGCCGCAGGCCTCGATCATGAAGGCTCTCGTCGAAGGCTTCATGAACCAGCAGCCGATCGCTTACGTCCTGTTCGGCACCGGCGCCGCGATCGCGGTCATGATGGAGATGCTGGGAGTGCCGGCGCTCACGTTCGCACTCGGGATGTACCTTCCCCTCGAGCTGAACACGCCGGCCCTCGTGGGCGGGTTCCTTTCGTACTTCGTGACCCGGAAGTCGGAGAGGGTGGGCGGCGCGGTGGGCCGCACGATGCGGGAGCGGGCGGTGATCATCGCGTCGGGCCTGATGGCCGGGGGCGCCCTCGGCGGGGTGTTCGGCGCCTCGATGAGGCTTTTCAAGTCGTATTCCGAGGAAGGGATCCGCACGCCCTTCTACGGCAACGAGACGATCTCGCAGGGCGTCTCGATTCTCTTCTTCACGGGGCTCTGCCTCTATCTCTGGATCGATTCGACCCGCAAGGTTCGGGAGGACTGAA
>JBDTML010000172.1:0-5822 GCA_039934255.1 Acidobacteriota bacterium
GTTGCGACCGCCGCTCTCTCGCCCCTGGCGCCGAGCGGTGTCACCGTCGCCCCCGCGGCGCCGGCGGTCCCCGTGCCGATCGCGGCCGCGCCGCGGCCCGCCGGGGTTCCGGGTCCCCGTTCCGCCCCGACTCCTGTCGAGAGCGCCCACCGGCCGGAGGATCGCCCGGTCCCGGACCCGTGGTCCGGCTTTTTCGAGTGCCTCCACCGACCGGTTCCGTTCGAGGATCTCCTCCAGGAGATCGCGGCCTACGTCGCGTCCGCGACGCCCGTGCACAGCCTCGCCTTCGTCTCGCTCCTCCCGCCGAACGAGGGTGAGGCGATCGCCGCGCTCTGGAAGGGGACTCTCCCACGGCTGTCGGCGCGGACCCTCGCGGAGGCACGCGGGAAGATGTCGTCCTGGGAGACGTCCGAAGCGGGCGCCCGCCTGCGCGTCTTTCCGGTGTCGCGGCCCGGCGGCGATCCTGTGGGCCTCCTCCTCGTGCCCGCCGAAACCGTGACCGATCCCGTCCTCCTCGACTTCATGGCACACGCCGCGGCCGCCGTGGGTTTCGTGCACGGCGAAAGGAGCGAGGCGGTTTTCGGCGAGCGCGGGGTCTCGTCCGCGCCCGCGTCCTCCGGCGCATCGCTGGAGGATCCGCTCGCCCAGCTCGTCGGCGGCTCCCTGCCGATGTCGAATCTCAAGGCGTCCCTGTCGCGGGTCGCCTCGGCGCGCGCGCCCATCCTGCTCGTGGGCGACGTCGGCAGCGGAAAGACGCTCGTGGCCGAGACGCTTCACGCGCTTTCGCCGCGGCGCGCCCGGCCGCTCGTACGCGTGTCGGCCACGGCCGCGAACGCCCAGGCGCTCGAAGAGGATCTGCTCGGCTCTCCGGCGGCCGGGGACCGGCGGCGGCGGGTCGGCCGGCTCTTCGAGGCCGACGGCGGCACGCTTCTCGTCGAGGAAGTGGGCGACCTGCCCGCGCCGACGCAGGCGCTCCTGTTTCGCCTTCTCGAAGCGCGCGAGGTCACGGCGCCGGGTGGACGCACCGTTCCGGTCGACGTGCGCGTCATCGGCACGACCTCACGTCCCCTGACACGGGCGGTCGAGGACGGCGCCTTCCGCGACGATCTCTACTTCCGCATCTCGGCCCTCACGCTGCGGATCCCCCCGCTCAAGGACCGAAAGGAAGACCTTCCCGCTCTCCTCGACGCGCTCGCGATCCGCCACGGGGGGCCGGCCGCCGAGCAGTTCGACGTCGAAGCGATGAACGCGCTCCTGAACTACCAGTACCCCGGCAACGTCCGCGAGCTCGAGAACGAGATTCGCCGGCTGGCGGCGCAGGTCGGCGCGGGCGCCATTACGCTGGCCGACCTCGACCAGAAGTTCTCGGGCGAGCACGTGGAGCTCGCGCTCAAGGAGAGCGACGACCTCAAGGAGATCGTCGAGAAGGTCGAGCGCCAGGTCATCGAGCGGGTCATGCGCAAGGTGCGCGGCAACCAGTCCCTGGGTGCGCGGCTTCTCAACATCTCGCGCGGCAGCCTCATCGCGAAGATGAAGGAGTACGACATCAAGGACTTCCGGTACCTGAAGCGCGGGGACTAGGGCTGTCTTCGATCGGGGCGGATCGGAGCGACTGTTAGCTCGGAGACACGCGCGACAGTACCCATTGCGTTTCCGGAGGTCCCATGCGAATCGCGCTGTCGCGGTCCCGTGTCATCCGTCTGTCCGGCCTCGTGCTGGCCGTCCTCGCCGGGCCCAGGGGTGCGGCGACGATCTGTCCCCCCCGCCGCCGCTCGTCCTGATCGCGCCCTCGATCGTCGGCGCCGGATCGCCGAATCGGATCGCCAGCATCGCTTCGTTTACCGGTGCCTCTTACAGCTGGTCGATCTCGAACGGGACGATCACGAGCGGCCTGGGTACGAATCAGGTCACGTTCACGGCCGGAACGGCCGGGATCCTCCTGAACCTCCAGGTGAGCGTCAATCTGAACTCGTGCCCCTACGGAGGAGGGTTCGCCAACGTCACGGTGGCGCCTGCCGGCGAGGCGGTCCAGTTCTATGGCGTGACGCCCTGCCGGCTCGTCGACACGCGCGGCGCGATCGGCGCGCTCGGCGGGCCCGCGCTCGCCGCCTCAGGCGCCCCCGACCGCGCGTTCACCGTCGCGGGGAATTGCGGAATTCCGGCCGGTGCGACGTCCGTCTCCGCGAACGCGACGGTCGTGAACCCACCGTTCGGAGGAGCGCTTGCGCTCTACAGGGGAGACGGAGCCCCGGTGGGCGCGATCTCGATCAGCTTCAATCCCGCCGCAACCCGGGCCGGCAACGCCTTCCTGCAACTCGCTCTCGACGGCTCCGGCAGTGTCAACGTGAACAACTCGTCCGCCGGACCTGTGCATTTCGTCCTCGACGTGAACGGCTACTTCGAGTAGCCGCCGCGGTGACACGGCCGGAGTGCCGCTAGACTCCTGTCGTGTCCGATCCCGAGAGCCGAGCCTTCCGGCGTTCCCTGACGCTCGTCCTCGCGGTCCTCGGCCTGCTGACGGCGGGTGCGGTCGTGCTGTTCGGGCACCTGCTCTTCAAGTCGCTCTCCCGGGATGTCGTCAACGACGCGATCCTCCACACGAAGCTGGACGCGGAGCGCCTCGCGCGCGGCATCGCCGAGCGGACGTCCGGCGATCCCTACGTGCTGAAACTGAAGCAGACGGAGATCGACCGGCTCGTCACCTCCGGACTTTCCGAGCGGCAGATCCTCACCGAGGTCGAGGTTCTCGACAGCGCGAAGAAGGAAGTTCTGTACGCGTATCGGGGCACGCTCACCGTTCCCGACCGCAAGGCCCAGCCGGGCGTCGAAGGACCGAAGGTCCTCGACGTGAAGCCCGTCGAGCCGGGGACGAGCGCTCGCATTTCCACCCTCGAGGCCCCCGAGCAGGATCCCTTCAACATGGAGGTCAACGTCGGAGACTTTGCCGTGCTGCGCTTCGGCGTCTCGCGGCGGGTCCTGGCCGAGCGGGTCGAAAAGCTTCGCCGCGAGCTGTATCTCAAGACGTTCGCCGCCGCCGTCGTCTCCCTCCTCGGGATCCTCGCGGCCTCCGCGGCCGTCATCCTTCTCTATCAGCGCACGCGGCGCGTCGAGGCGGCGCACTTCGAAGCCGAGCGGCGCGCCGAGCTGGGCGAGGTAGCCGCCGGGCTCGCGCACGAGATCCGGAATCCGCTGAACGCCATGGGGCTCAACCTGGAGCTTCTCGAGGAGAAGCTCGCCCTCGCGGGCGCGGGCTCGAGCGGCTCTTCCGTGGTGTCGAGCGTGGAGCTCGCGCAGGCCGCGCGCGTCGAGACGAGCCGCCTGGCCCGCCTCCTCACGGACTTCCTCGCGTACGCGCGCCCGTCGCCGATCGTGGCGGTTCCGTCGGACCTGAACGAGCCGGCGGCGGAAGCGGTGGCGTTTCTGGCGCCGGAGGCGGAAAAGCGGCGCATCCGGCTCGCATTCACGCCGCATCCGGGCGGAGCGCCTGCAAAGCTGGATGCCGCGCGCGTGAAGCAGGTCGTGCTCAACCTCGTCGCGAACGCCCTCGACGCGGTCGAGGCGGAGGGCGCGGCGGCCCGCGAGGTGGCGGTGCGCGTCGAGGATGCGGGGAGCGTCTGGCGGCTCACGGTCGAGGACCGCGGCCCCGGCGTGCCGCCCGCGAAGACGGGCGACCTCTTCAAGCTCTTCGTCTCGACGAAACCCGCGGGGACGGGGCTCGGCCTCCCGATCGCCGAGCGCATCGTCCGCGCGCACGACGGGACGCTCGACCTCACCTCGTCGCCCGGCGAGCCGACGCGCGCCGTCGCGACGTTTCCCCGGAAAGTGTGAGAGGCGGAGATCCGAGGCGGGCGCTACGGGAGCGGAAGGATCTTCGACGGGTCCGGCTCCGCTTCCCCCCGCTGGAACGCGAGGACGCGCGCGACGAGCGTCTTCACGGGCAGCGGGAGCGTGAGCAGGAGCTCGCCCGCGGGATTCAGGATCACCTGTTCGGTCGATCCCGTCGCGAGGAGAGTCCTCCCGGGCAGGCGCCGGATCTCATATGTCATCGCGAGCTTGGCGGTCTCGATAGGCGCGAGAATCGCCGACACCTCCAGAAGGTCGTCGAGCTTCGCGGGCCGCTTGAGGCTCATCTCGACACGCGTGATGGGCACCTTGTAGCCGTGTGCGAGGGCCTCGGCGGGCGTGAGGCCGAAAGCCGCGCAGAGAGCGTTGCGCGCCACCTCGAAGTACAGGGCGTAGTGGCCGTGCCAAACGACGCCGTAGGAGTCCACCTCGGGGAACCGCACCTCGAATGAGGTCGTGAAGGCGCGTGTCGTCATGGCGCCGTCAGGACGGCCGCGAGGACGTTGCCACCGGCGCCGAAGGCGTCGAGGAGGATGGCGCCGATTCCCGGATTTTCGCGGAGCTCGGCTGCGGCGAGGGCGAGCTGGATCGCGCCGATCGCGGGGTTCTCTCCGAGTGAGTCCTTCACGGCAACCGTGGGCGGGAGATTCGTTCCGAACACGTCGTGGAGCGCGGCCTCTTCGGCGGCGTCGGTGAAGGGCGATCCGTTCCGCGAGAGGTGGACGAGGCCGATCTGTTCCGGCAAGAGGTGCGCTTCGGCGAGAGCGTCCCGGATCGCCCGAGCGAGCACCGCGGGGTCGGCGCGCCTCACGTGCGGGGAAACGGGCGTTCCTTTCGAGGCGATCCCGGCCACGCGCGCGTCGATCCGGGCGCCGCGGGCTCGAGCGGATTCTTCGCTCTCCACGAGAACGACGGCCGCGCCCTCTCCGAGGACGAACCCGGGCCGCGCGGCCGTTCGCGTCGCCCGGACGCTCTCGTACCCGCGGTGGTAGACGAGATTCCATTCGTCGGCGGCGCCCACGAGGAGGGCGTCGGCGCGGCCGTCCGCGAGGAGCATCCGGCCGTAGAAGAGCGCGTTCAGCGCCGCGGGGTCCTTCTGAATGATCGTCACGTTCGGACCCTTGATTCCGACCTCGATCGCGGCTTGAGAGGCGGGCGCGTTCGCGACCGTGTTCGGAAAGAGGAACGGCGACGCGGCGTCCGGTGACTCGACGGCCATCTGCCTTTCGAACTCGGTCAGCGGGCCGACGCCCGCCGAGCCGGTGCCCAGGAGGATGCCGGTCCGCTCCTCGCGTCCGGCGAGCGTGTAACCCGCGTCGGCGAGGACCTGCCGGACGGCGACGACCGCGTACTGGCTGCCCCGGTCGAGCCGGCGGGCCTTGCCCTTCGCAAGCTCCGGCTCGGTCGTGAACGCGCCGATGCGGGCCGCGTCCGACCGGTCGCGGGCTGCTGGCGCGCCCTCCTCCCCGACGGGGGCGACGGCGGAGCGCCCGGCCGCGAGCGCGGCGCGCGTCTCGGCGAGCGTGCGGCCGAGCGCGGTGACCGCGGCGGCTCCGGTGATGACGGGCGCCTTCACGCGGCTCCGAAGGCCACGACCGTCGAGTTTCCCCCGAACGCGAACGAGTTCGAGAGGGCGATCCGCACGCGGGTCTCGCGGGCCACGTTCGGCACGCAGTCGAGGTCGCACTCGGGGTCGGGCTCCTCGAGCCGGATCGTCGGAGGGATGAGCCCGGTCTCGATCGTGCGCACGGTCGCGACGGCCTCGATGGCACCCGCCGCGCAGAGACAGTGGCCGAGCATCGACTTGATCGAGGACAGCGGGATCTCCCGCGCCCGGCCACCGAGCGCCCGCTTGATCGCGGCGGTCTCCGCCGAGTCGTTCTGCGGCGTGGCGGTGCCGTGCGCGTTCACGTAGTCGACGTCCTCCGGGTTGAGAGAGGAGGCCCGAAGACAGGCCGCGATCGTGCGGGCCCCGGCCT
>JBDTML010000173.1:0-5254 GCA_039934255.1 Acidobacteriota bacterium
AAGGCGGACGACTGGCAGACGCCGCTCGTCGCGTCGCGGTACCTCTACGACAACAAGTACGCGCAGGACGAGGCCGGCGGGTGGATCGACAAGTCGATCGCGATCAAGCCCACGTTCGGCAACCAGACCGTGAAGGCGAACGCGCTCGCGGCTGCCGGGAAACCGAAGGACGCCGTGGCGATGGCCGAGAAGGCGCTCGCGGCGGCCGCCGCGGCCCCCGCGGACATGAAGCCGTCGCCTGAGGCTATCGCGGCCCTGGAGAAGAAGATCGCGGAGTGGAAGAAGTAGGAAGGCTCAGCGCCAGCGCCACGCCGATCACGACGACGCATCCGACGACGTTGAACCACAGGTAGCTGAGGTTCGTGAAGGCGAAGCACGCCCAGACGCTCGCGAGGCCGAGGACGCCTCCCGCGAAGACGGGCGTGCCGCGCACCTTCGGCAGGTAGAACGCGACGAGAAAGATCCCGAGCATCGTGCCGTAGAAGAGCGAGCCGAGGATGTTCACGGCCTCGATGAGCGTGCCGACGCGGTCCGCGTACATCGAGACCGCGATCGAGAACGCGCCCCAGAGCGCCGTCGCGACGCGCGACGCCGCGAGGTAGTGCGCGTCGGCGCGGTCCTTCTTCACGTGGCGCACGTAGACGTCCACGACCGACGTCGAGGCCAGCGAGTTGAGCGCCGCGGAGTTCGAGGACATCGAGGCCGCGAACACGACGGCGAGGATGAGGCCGACGAGGCCGGTCGGCAGGTGCGCGAGGACGAAGGAGAGGAAGACGTAGTTCGTGTCGTTCGCGTCGGCGGGCCGGTCGTGCGCCTTCACGAGCGCGACCGCGTCCGCGCGCACGGCGGCGTACGAAGCCTCGGCGGCGCGCAAGTCGACTCCCGCCGCGGACGCGCGCGCGTCGCCCTTCGGGGCGCGCACGAACGCCTCGGCCGCGACGCGGCGCGCCTCGAGCGCGGCGCGGTGGCGCGCCTCGATCGCGGCGAGCTCGGACGCGTGCGGGCCGCTCTTCAGGCGGGCGAGCGGCGCGGGATTGAAGAGGACCGGCGGGGCGACGAACTGGTAGAAGACGAAGACCATCGCGCCGACGAACAGGATGAAGAACTGCATCGGCACCTTGAGCAGGCCGTTGAAGAGGAGGCCGAGGCGGCTCTCGTGGATCGAGCAGCCCCCGAGGTAGCGGCCCACCTGGGACTGGTCCGTGCCGAAGTACGCGAGCGCGAGGAAGAACCCGCCGACGAGGCCGGACCAGAAGTTGTAGCGGTTCGTCAGGTCGAATCGGAAGTCCACGACGTTCAGGCGCCCGAGCTGGTCCGCGACACGCGTCGCGCCCGCCAGCGAGACCGCCTCGGGCAACGAGCGGACGATGACGACGAGCGCCACGATCATGCCGCCGATCGCGATCAGGAACTGCCACGACTGCGTCCAGTTCACGGCCCTCGAGCCGCCGGACGTCGTGTAGACGACGACGAGCCCGCCGATCACGAGGTTCGTGAGCGGCAGCGACCACCCGAGGAGGACCGACAGGACGAGGGACGTCGCGTAGATCGAGATGCCGGTCGAGAGCCCGCGCGAGACGAGGAAGAGCAGTGTCGCGAGCGTGCGCGTCTTGAGGTCGAAGCGCTTTTCGAGAAACTCGTAGGCCGTGAAGACGCGCAGTCGGTGGTAGAGCGGAACGGCGGTGATCGCGAGGACGATCATCGCGAAGGGGAGGCCGAAGTAGAACTGCACGAAGCGCATGCCGTCCGCGTAGGCCTGGCCCGGCGTCGACAAGAACGTGATCGCGCTCGCCTGCGTCGCCATGATCGAGACGAGCACGGTGTACCAGCGGGCCGACTGGTTCGCGAGGAGGTATCCGTGCAAGGTCTCGACGCGGTGGTTCTTCCACACGCCGAAGCCGGCGATGAACGCGAGCGAGCCCGCGAGGACGGCCCAGTCGAGAGGAGTCAGCGGGCTCTCACCGGGCGGGGGGCCCGGGCGCGGTCGTCTTGATCTGCGCGCCCGCGCCGGCGGAGACGAGGTTCACGAAGAGGCGATAGGCCCCGGGGACGCCGGCCGGGAGCTGTCGGAAGAAGGCGTAGCCCGTGTAGACGAATGCGCCTTTGCCGTGCTTCGCGTAGAGGAGGCCGCCGGGCTTCTCGCCGTCGCCCGGGTCGTGGCTCTCGATCACGGTCTCGTAACGCGGGTCCCAGGTTCCGGGAAAGTAGAGGCCGCGTTCCTGGACCCAGCCGTCGAAGTCGGCGGGCGTGAGCTTGTTCGGAAACGTGAGGAGCGAGGTCGCGGGATTCACGAACCGGACGGGTGCTTCTTCGACCGTCACGCGGTCCCGCGAGACCTTGAACGGCCAGGGCCCGAGCTGGTCGGTGACGAGGTCGCCCGTCGTGTTGTACTGCGCGACGACCGTGCCGCCCCTCTCGACGTAGTCCATGAGGCGTGTCTCGGCGAGCTTCAGGCGCGGGCGCGTGTTGTAAGCACGGATCCCCGTCACGATGGCCGCGTAGCGGGAGAGATCTCCGTTCTCGAGCTCGTCGTCTGAAAGCAGCGTCACCGTGTACCCCATCTGCCGGAGCGCGTCGGGCACTTCGTCGCCGGAGCCCATGACGTAGCCGACGGGAGCCTGGGGCGCCTTCACGTCGAGCCTCAGGACGCGGGCCTCGGCAGGCGGGAACAGCGTCTGCAGGGGGATGTGCGGATAGTCGACGCGCATGACGCCCTTCGCATACACGGTCCCGTTCACGACGGCTTCGGCGGTGATCGTCGCCGCCGTCGTCATGGCGCCGGAGGGCGGAGTCACCGTGAAGAAGAGTGTTCGCTCTTCTCCGCGCGCCGCGAAGGTGAACGGCACATCGGCCGGCGAGGCCGAAAAGCCCGCCTCCGAGCGGAGGCGAAGGACGCCCGACACCGCTCCGCCGCTCGTCAACGTGACGCGCACTCTTTTCGGCTGGGCGGACCCGAACGCGTAGACCCTCTCGTCGAACGTCGCCATCACCGGCGGCGTGATCACGAACGGACGGTAGATCTCGCCCTTGACGGGATCCGTGCGGCGGAAGACGACGGGCGACGCGAACGGGAGGAGGGCGCCGTCCACGCTCACGTCGAAGCGCGCGACGAGAGGGGCCGGCGCTTCGGGCAGGCCGACGAGGGAGGAGTCGGTCACCGTGAACAGGCCCTTGCCGGGACGCTCGCGCAGCCAGAAGGGCTGGGTCGTCAGGATGCCGGCGGGTAGCGTCAGCGCGATCTCGCGGCGAAGGGGCTCGTTCGCGGCGAGGGCGCCTCGCGCGCCGGCCGCTTCGCCGTACGTCACCGAGACGGACTCGAGCGTCACCGGGCGGGACGAGCGATTCAGGATCATCGTCGCGACCTTCAGGTTCGCGCCGGGCATTGCGGAGGGTTCGCTGGCGATCGCCTCGACCCAGAGTCCCAGGCAGGCGCGAATGAGGTCGGAAATGTCGTTTTGCTTTCGGATTAGGAGGGGATTGAAGATTTTCTTAGAAGGGGAATTTGGCTGCTCGCTTGCCGCCTCGGCCAGGCGCCCGACAGCCGTCCATGCTTCGACAAGGAGCGGAACCGAGGCCGCGGGGTCGCTCGGACGAAAATCCTCTTCCGCCTTTCTAAGAAGTCTTTGTATTTCCCTTCCCTTTTCTCCGAATCTCCCCCAGCTCAGATCGACTCCCTCGAAAATGTCTTTCTCCGCCGCTGGTCCCGCGATGTTCTTGAAGTCGTTCAGCCACGTGCCGCGCCGCTCCGCCGAACCGAAGCCCTGGCTCTTGTGCATGGAGCGGCTGAGCGCGGCGATCTCCGTGTACGAGCGCCCGAGGAGCGCGTTGTACGCGCCGAGATCGGCGGTGACCTGGCCCGGCACTTCCTTGCGCGGGGCGTCGCCTCCGAAGCGGAACACGTTCCACAGGATCCGCCTCGGCTGCCACGGCGTCAGCGCCACGAGCTGATCGGGAAAACGGGAGGGATCGCCCGCGGCCTTGAACGCCTCCTCGGCGAGGATCGCCGACGCCGTGTGGTGGCCGTGGCCGCCCTCGCCAGTCGAGGGGAAGCGCGTCACGATGACGTCCGGGCGGAACGTGCGGATCACGCGCACGGTGTCGGCGAGCACCTGTTCCCGGCCCCAGATCCGGAGCGCTTCCTCGGGGCTCTTTGAGTAGCCGAAGTCGACCGCGCGCGAGAAAAACTGCCTGGCGCCGTCGAGACGGCGCGCGGCGAGGAGCTCCTGCGTGCGGAGGACGCCCATGAGCTCGCCGGCCTCGGTGCCGATCAGGTTCTGCCCGCCGTCGCCGCGCGTCATCGACAGGTAGCCCGCGTCCACGAGCTTTTCGCGCGACGCCCACGCGAGGAATGCCGTGTTCTCGTCGTCGGGGTGGGCCGCGACGTAGAGGACGCCGCCGACGACGTTCAGCTTCGCGAGAGCGAGGCGGATCTCGGCGGCGTTCGGAGTTTCGGCGGGGGCGGCGCGAAGAGCGGGCGCGGCAGCCGCCGCGAGAACGAAGAGGAGAACGAGGACCGCCAGGGGGCGGGGGAGGAAGCGTCGCGTCATGCGGCGATTCTAGGGGCTGAGACTCAGTCTGTAGCGTGCTTTCCGAAAGTCTCGGTCACGGCGACGGTGAGGAGGCACGCGAGGACGAGCATGCCGAGACTCGCGAGGAAGGCCGCGTGATAGCCCGCGGCGGGATAACGGCGCGCGCCGTGCTCGACGACGCCCAGCCAGCGCGCGTCCAGGATTCGCCCGAGGACGTTCTGCATGACGGCCGCCCCGAGGAAGCCGCCCGCGTTCACGGTCGCCGTCGCGATGCCGGAGAAACGCGGCGGGTTCACCTCGCGCGCGAGCACCCAGGTCAGCGTGAAGCAGCTCGCCGTCAGTCCCACGAAGAAGCAGAGGGGCCCGAGGAGCGCGCGCGGCGGCCCGGCGGGAGGCACCGCCACGCAGGCCCAGACCGCCGTGTAGACGAGCGTGAAGAGGATGTAAGGAATGCGGCGCGAACGAAAGACCTTGTCCGACAGGTAGCCCGCGGCGGGCGCGCCGAAAATGACGCCGATCCCGACGAGCGACACGATCTCCGCGGATTCCTTCGACGTCATCCCGTAGACGTCGCGCATCCACGGCACGGCCCAGAGGCCTGAAAACGAGAGGAGCGTCCCGTACTGGCAGAAGAAGACGAGGAACATCGGCCACGTCTTCGCGTTGCCGAAGACCGTCCGATACCCCTCGGCCACCGAGATGCGCGGGCCCCTGGCCCGGCCCCC
>JBDTML010000174.1:0-8359 GCA_039934255.1 Acidobacteriota bacterium
GCGAGGAAGGTCATCGCCTTGCCCGAGGCGACCTGGGCCTTGTCGAACGGGGAGAGGTCCGCGTACTTCGCGATGAACGCGCCGGAGAGAGCGGACGGGCCGAGGATCGTGATCTCGTAGGTCTTCGTGCAGGTGCCCGCGGTCAGGACGACGTTGTAGGTTCCGCCGTTCAGGTACGTGTGCGTGCCGGGGTTCGTCGACGTGTTCGCCGAGCCGTCCCCGAAGTTCCACGAGGTCACCGGTAGGGTCATCGAAACGCTCGGGATGAAAGACAGCGGCTGACCGGTGCTTCCGCTGCATCCGGCGAATCCGCCGACTCCGCAGGCGGCCAGGCTGGTCGCGGCGTCGCGAATCGAGAAGTCGACCGTCGTGCAGGTCGCGCCCGGGCCGCTGCCTCCGGGGCCCGTGACGACCATCTGGTACGAGCGCGTGCAGTTGCCGTTCGCGGTCAGGGAAACCGTGTACGTCCCCGCGTTCGTGTAGGTGTGCGTGGGACTCTGCGCCGAGTCGGACCCGCCGTCGCCGAAGCTCCATGCGTAGCTGCTGTAGGCGTTGTTCGGAACGAACGTCACGGGGGTGCCCGTCGCGACCGAGAAACCCGGGTTCGCGTACGACCCGTCGGAAAGGTGGAAGTCCGCGTTCGTGCAGCCCCCGCCGCCGCTGGCCTGCACGGTGAAGGGCACGAACGCGCCCGCGGTCGCGTTGTTCGCGTCGCGCGCGGTGCACGTGACGGAATAGCTGTTGGCCGTCGGGAACGTCTGGAACGTGCTCTGCTGGTTCGAGCTGAAGGCGCCGCTCCACGTATACGTGTAGCCGCCCGCGCCGCCGGAGGCGGCGCAGCTGAACGTGGCGCCCACGTTGACGGTCTGGGGGTTCGGGTTCACGCTCGCGACGACGCTGAGCGGGTTGAGGCCGGCCACGGCGATCGGATAGCTGACGCTGCATCCGCCGTTCGCGGCCGTGAACGTGACGGTGTAGTTCCCCGCGCTGTTGTACGTGTGCGAAGGGTTCTGGGTGGTGTCGAGCGCGCTGCCGTCGCCGAAATTCCAGCTGAAGTTCGGGGGGTAGGCATTGTTCGGGACGAACGTCACGGCCTGGCCCGCCTGGACCGAGAAGCCGCCGCTCGGATAAGACGCGGCGCCCCCGACGGTGATATGGAAATCCGGGTTTGCGCAGTTCGACACGTTCACGATAATGCCGATCGCGCCCGCGGGATCAGGCCAGTAGGCCGTTCCCACGGGGTTGACGTAATTCGCCCTGATCTTCAGCAGCCAGCTCCCGACGCCGGGGTTCGGGATGGTTGCGCTCGTCGGTGGAGCGCCGGATGGTGGCGCGTCGCCCATCGTCCCCCAGAGCACATAGCTGTCGGCCGAGCAGGGAATCGCGCAGAGGCTGTAGTAATAGCCGCCGGCAGCGTTGACGGTGGCCCCTCGCTGCGAAGAATTCAACACCGTCAACGCCTGCCCGACGACCGTGGACACGGGACCCGCCGTTGTGCCGTTCACGGTGAAAGCGGGGGCGAAATCGGTGACCGTGTAAGTCCCGAGCGCGGCCGCACCCGCATAGTCCGCGGTGGCGTAGCCGATCTGCGAATAGGGCACGGTGAGCCAGTAGTAGTGCTGTCCCGACGTCTGGAGAGTCGGCACGCAGGACGCGTTCGTACAGGATGGGGCGAGCGTGAGCGCGGTCGGCGCGTCGCCGAAATACCATTTGTAGCCTGTCGCGGAGGGATGGCCGTCGGGCGCCGCGGTGAGGGCGGCCCCCGTGAGGATTTGCGTCGTGGCGAGGCGGACCTGCGGGACCTTCCAGTTCAGCGTGAAGGTGCTCGCGCCCGCGCTGCCGAGCGAGTTGTTCGCCTCGAACGCGAACATCAACGCCTTCGTGGCGCCGATGGGTTCGGCCCCCGTGAAATCGGCCGCGCCGCCCGCGAATGCCGCGTTGTTCTTCACCGAGCTCCAGCAGCCCGTGCCGCTGCCGGGACTCGTGCCGCCCACCTGCGGGTCGCAGGGGCCGACGACCGTGATGAGGGGTGGCGGGAGCAACGGGCTTCCGAGCGCCAAGTTGTCGGGCGCCTTGATGCGCGGGGACGCGACAGCCCCGTTGTCGTCGTACGCCGCGCCTGCATGGAAGTCGAAGTCGAAGTTCCAGCCGAAGCCCGTCAGCGCCTGAACGTTCGTCGGCGGGTTGATGGACGGAACGATCGTGATCTGGTCCCCGAGAAATACCGTGGCGCCGTCCGCGAGCGACGCGCCCGCCTGGTTCGTGACCGCCATGGACGCGTTCGCCGGCGCGTTTGGCGAGATGCACGAGAGCGGCAGCATGTAAGCCGAGTTGCCGGTCGGGACGTACGCGTACAGCGACGTGCCCGCGCCCGCGAGGCCGCGCATCGAGTTGTTGAGCGCGAACGTCGGATACGTGTTGGAGTCGAGGTCGATCTGGCCGGGCGCCGTTCCCCAGCCCTGCACGCTCGTGGAGAAGAGCCGGTAGACGACCGGTGAACCGAACTGCTTCGCCCACATGAGAGCGAAAAGGCCGTTGCCGTTCGGAATGAGAGCCGACACGCCGCCCGCGATCCAGCTTCCGCCGGCCTGCGGGACCTGGAAGGTCTGCGCGTTCAACGTCTTGACGCCGCTCTTCACGGAAACGAGCGCGTATCCGAGAGGGTTCGTCAGCTCGACGAGGACCCAGAGCTTCGTCGCATCCGAGGGGTCCATGGCCGCCGAGAACGAAGTCGGGGTCCGGTTGCCCGAGAAGTCGCCGCTCCCAATCGTCGTCAGCGCGAAGTTCCCGGCGATGTTCCCGACGGGCCCGGGGCTCGACGCGTCGTAAATACGAATCGTGTCCTGGTTGAGGTAGAGGACGTTGTTCCCCGCGAGCGTCAGGTATCTGCCGCCCGGGCCGACTTGCTCGGGGTTCAGGTTCGCGGGCGCCAGCGGACCGGGGATGTTCGTGACGTCGACGACCGAGAGCGCCCCGGGCGCGATCCCGGACGAAGGGAGAAGCGAATACGCGAGGTAGCGGCTCGCGACACCCTGCACGATGGTTCCGACCGCGCCGCGCGGCAGGAAGCCGGCCGAGATGCGGTTGAAGCCGTTGCCGCTGGCCGTGGCCGCGACCGAGCCGTAGCCAGGGTCCGCGTTGCCGTTCAGGCCGAGCGCCATGCGCTGCCCGTCCGGGGAAATGCCGATGGAGGCGATGTAGCTCTGCCCGTCGCCGACGGACGGCATCTCGCCCGAGAAGGCCATGTTGACGTAGACGAGCGCGGTCGGATTCACCGGGTTCGTGATGTCGAGGACCGAATAACCGAACCCCTCCTGCATGAGGATGTGGGGAGCGCCGCCCGCTCGGAACACCTGCAGGTCGCTGTTCTTGCCGGAGGCGAGATTGCCCGGGCGGGGCGGCCCGGGCGGATTCGGCTCGAACGAAAGCGGCGCCAGGCCGGGCTGCAACGTGCACTGGGCGGCCACGCGCAGGGGCAGCACCGCCGCTGCGAAGGACAGAACCGAAAGCAGGGGGAGGGTGAGCCGCCTGAAGGCGCGGCGCGATCTGACCAAATGAAGGGTCATCAGGTTCCTCTCGAGGAAAAAAGAGAGCCCTTCGTCGGGAAGGGGGCTTGGACCGGTTTGATGCTATCCCCCGCCACGAGCTATGTCCAGCCGAACAGGGGGTTTGCGAATGAAAGACGCGCCTCCGGATCGGAGTGCTTCGCCGGGAAGAGATCTTACACCGGTTACGGACAAAAAAAAGCGGGCGGCCGAAGCCGCCCGCTCTCCCGTTAGCTTTGAGCCCTACGGATTAGGGGAAGTTCGTCCCGAGGACAACCGAGTTGCCCGTGCCCTGCGAGTTCGGCTGGCACTGGAACTGGTTGTTCAGGTTCGCAACCGCGTGGCCGACGCTGATGAACGCGCCGGGGGCGGTGTGCTGGATGCCGAGCCAGCCCATGTTGTAGTAGCCGGTGCTGGGCGTGGCGCCCGTGTAGTTCGGTCCGCGGAGGGCCATGTCGACCCAGCCGCCCTTGTACTGGCCCTGGTTCCAGTCCGTCGCGGCGAGCAGGTTGACCCGCTGCGTCTCGAGGTACAGGTAGAGGTTCGGCGGAGGAGCGTTCTGGTTGCCCGACGGGCCACCGGGGATCGTCGTCTGGAAGAAGTTCTCGTCCAGGTCGAAGATCGTGGCGGTCAGCTGGTGAACGCCGTCGTTGAAGCCGTTGCCAGACGTGCCCTTGGCCCATGAGCAAAGGTTGACCTGCGTGCCGCCGTACCAGTCGGAGCGCCAGGCCAGGAGCCAGGACTGCAGACCGTTGGTCGTGTCGGCGAGGTAGCGGAAGCCGTAGTGGTCGCCGAGGGGCTCGCGGCCGTCGCCACCGAACTGGTACGCGGGAGCGTAGCCAGCGATGAACGACGTGCAGCCCGTGACCGTGTTGGACTCACCCGCGCAGATGCCGGCGAAGTTCTGGACGAACTTGCCGAAGAAGGTCTTGTTAGGCACGACCTGCGTGAGGCGCGCGTCGAACTCGACCGGGACAGCCGGGTCGCCGGAGACGTTGCCGCCCTGCGAGGCCGTGTCCACGTAGAACACGTCGCCGATGAGGACGTTCGGGGTGTAGGTCGGGCCCCAGCCCACGGTCGCGATCGCGTCCTCGTCGTAGAACGAGGTCTGGTCGGGGAAGTAGTTCGTGCAGTAGTTGACGACGTCGATCGTCAGGTAGCCGGAGAGGTCGGTGCGGTAGACGCCGTCACCCGTGGACGAGCCGATGCCGCAAGCCGGGTTGTCGGTGTCGATGATGTTCGTGCCCACAGGGGACGTGAACGTGGAGATGTCGCCCGACTCGTCGAGCGAGTCCCAGACCTTGTTGCGGAACGCCGCGAAGGCGTCCGTCGCATAGAGCGAGATCGAGGTGTACGCGTCGTTCGTGGAGCCGACGGCGATGGCCTCGGGGTGCGAGAAGCGGATGAACTGCTTCCCGCCGAAGCCGACCGAGGGCTTGTACGTCGCCGGGATGGCATTGACGTTCACGCCGCACGGATCGATCACGGTGCCGACCTGCGTGGTCGGGTTGACGTTCAGCTTGCCGTTCATGACGTCGCGCATGGAGAACGCCGCGATGTCCTTGCCGGTGAGAGGAACGTTGAAGTCGAGGACGGCCTTGGAATACTTGTTCCAGACCGTGACGTGGGCGATGACGCCGGGCGAGGACACGTTGATCATCGAGATCAGCGTGTCGGTTCCGCCGGACGGAATCGGAGCGGCCGTGGCGCCGTTCAGCGAAACGCGGAAGTACGGAACGAGCAGCGTGGCCGCCGGCACGTTGTCATACGCGCAGGTGACCGCATAGCCCGTGCCCGCAACCGCGAGCAACACGAGGGCGATGACGACGGAAAACTTTTTCATTTTTACTCCTACCGAGAATTGAGATGGTTCGGTTAGATCCGAGTGAGTTCTATTGAAGAGATTTTTCGAAAGGGACTTTCGGCTCCTGCCGCGCGCGATATTGAATCACCTCCCGAAAATGAATTTAGAGATAAGGCGTTTTGGCCAAAGAAAGCAGATTGAGAGACAGAGGTCTCTGAGACATTGGTCAGACGATAGGAACAAAATTCCTGTGTGTCAAGGCCTTTTCCGAAAATTATGGTGGGGGCGCATATCTGTAACTAGAGTGTTACCTGCCCCCGGAACCTCACGGAAGTTCACTTTGCGAGGCCGCGAAACGCTCGAAATCCGCCGCCTCGGGTCTCGTCCCCGGTCAGGTACTGGTACATCAGGACGACGTCCTTGCGCCCATCCCCGTCCAGGTCGGCGATCCGGAGCGCCGTCGGGTGATTCACGAATTCCGGCTCACGCGCCGCCGCGAGCTCCTCGAACTCGCCTGCGGGGGTCTGGAAGAACACGCGCACGCGATGCGTGCTCTCGTCGGCCCAGACGATGTCGTCGAGGCCGTCGCCGTTGAGGTCCCCGGCGGCGATCGCCTGCGAGGCCGCCTCGAATTCCAGGGTCTTGAGGACCCGCTTGCTCTTCATCTTCCCGTCCACGTCGCGGTAGTAAATCGTGATGCCCTGGCCGTCGATCGTCCGCGACGCGCCCGAGGGCGTGCGCTTGAAGTAGGAGGCATACGCCGCGGGCCGCCCGCGATACGTGCCTGCCGCCGCGCCCGCCTGGGGCCCGAACCCTTCGATCAGGTCCGTCCCGGCGAAGTGAAATTCTTCTTTCTTGGGGTCGAACTCGTAGAGCGTGGCCGTCGCGCCGATGTACCGGCAGGCGGACGAATAGAACGGCAAGCCCTCCTTCGGAACGACCACCGCGATCGCGTACCCGAAGCACGCGCCCTCGAGGCCCTTGTGCACCTCGCGGAAATTGCCGCCCTCGTTGATGAAGGCCCGCACGTCGTACCCGCGCATGTAGTCGCCGACGAGCACGGGCTTGCCGACGGCGTCGGCCCACTCCCCCGTGTCGGAGATCGCGATGAGATCGACGCGGCCGTCCCCGTTCAGGTCGGCGGCCTCGACGGCGCGCGTGGACATCGCCCGCGGGAGGCCGTGCGCTCCGACGAGGAACTTTCCATTTCCCTTGTTGATCGCGACGGCCGGGCCGGAGCCATGCCCGCCGAACACGATGTCGAGCTTGCCGTCGCCGTCCACGTCCGCAACGGTGGCCGCGCCGTAGGCGGCGTCGATTCCGTCCGGGTTCTCGAATTCGACCTTCGCCGAACGCCAGCGCCACGTTCCGGTCTCATCCTTGTCCAGCTGGAACACGCGGAGGTACTGGCCGGTGAGCCGTGGAGGCGGCGCGACGATCTGGGGGCGCCCCGTGCCGAGGACGTCTCCGAGCGCGAAATTCTCGCGCCAGATCCCGGCCGTCGGAAGGCCCGTGGAAATCTCCTCGAAACGGAACGTCTCTTTCGAGACGCCCGGCGTGACGACCGCCGCCTCGCTCGCGGGGAGCTCGACGATGGGCCTCAGCTCTGCCGGCGTCTTTTCCTTCTTTTCGCCCGGAGCAGGCGCGACCGGCTTGTCGGGGCCGGTCTCGATGTAATAGGCCTTTTCGTCCTCGCGGACGTAAGGCGCCCCCGGGAGGTTCACGATCGCGTTGTAGAGCAAGCCGTTCTTGACGTAATAGACCTTGCTCTTCGGCACGCGCATCAGCTTGCGGCCGGTCTGCGGGTCCACGACCGTCGTCGGCCCTTCTTCCTCGTCGCCCATCTCGGCCGCCCGCGGCACGGGGGCCTTGAGACCGAGAAGCGTCTCGACCCGGTCGTTCGTCTGCTGCTCGGCGGTGGCGGCGGCAGGAGTGGGGGCCGGCTTCGGGGGGGGAGCCGGAGCGGAGGCGGGAGGCGCCGTCGCGGACGAGCAGCCGACGGCGCCGGCGAGAACGGCCGCCAAGAGGGCGGAGAGGGACACTTTCACGGGAAGCTCCTAGCAGCGCACGGAACCCTCGGGCCTTCGGCCTTCGGGCGATTGGAAGCAGTCGGAAGAGACGATCAGAATAATCAGAGAAGATCGGCGAACGACGGCCGGCATCGCCGAAACAGCCGCACTCCGACAAAGCCTACCACGACGAGGACCGCGGACCACGCGGCGACGCGGCCGATCGGGGGCGCGGGCGCATCGAACAGAGCCGCCCGGAAAAGCGCCACGAGGTCGCGCAGCGGGTTCAACACGAGGAATCGCGCGGCGACGTGCGGAACCTTCTCCTCCGGGTAGAGGATCGGCGTCAGGTAGAAGCCGATCATGAGGAACGGCGGCAGGATCTGGGACAGATCGCGGAAAAAGACGTTCAAAGCCGCCAGGATGAGCGCCGGCCCCGCGAGGAGCAGGAGCTGGAACGCGAACGCGACGAGGAGAACCCCGGGCCGCACGGCGCCGCGCCCGGAGAGGACGAGGTACAGCGTGAACAGCGCGATACCCGCCGCCTCGATGACGAGCGCCGCTCCGACGGCCGAGGCCACGAGCATTTCGATCGGGAAACGCAGCTTCTTCACGAGGTGCGCCTGGTCGGAGACGACGGTGGTCGCTCGCGTGATCGCTTCTTGCACGCCCATCCAGGGCAGGACGCCCGCGAGAAGAAACTCCACGTAGGTTCCCCGGAAGCCTTCCGGCGGCGGGAGTTTCAGGACAACGACGAACACGAAAGCGTAGAGCCCGCAGACCACGGCCGGATTGAGAACCGCCCACAGGGGACCCGCGAAGCTTCCGGCGTACCGGGCGGCGAGGTCCCGGCGGAGCAGCTCGGAGAGCAGGAAGAGCTTGTTCTTCAACGAGGTAGCCGTTCTCCAACGCCGCCCGAAACAGCTTGACACCCGGGCGGGAGGGTCTATCTTAGACGACGAACGGTCATGAGCGCTGTGCCGCGTGCGTCCCAGATCCTC
>JBDTML010000175.1:0-2180 GCA_039934255.1 Acidobacteriota bacterium
TCTTCCTCACAGCCGCCGTTCTCGTCGTGGCGTTTCTCTATTCGTCCGTCGGGCACGCCGGCGCGTCCGGCTACATCGCCGTCATGTCCCTCTTCAATCTCGCCCCCGCCGAGATCAAGCCCACGGCTCTGGTCCTCAACGTGCTCGTCGCGTCCATCGCCACGTGGCAGTTCTGGCGGGCTGGGCATTTCTCGTGGCGGCTGTTCTGGCCCTTCGCCGTCCTGTCCGTTCCCATGGCCTTCGTCGGCGGCTGGGTCGACCTGCCCGCTCACGCCTTCAAGGTGCTCGTCGGAGTCGTCCTTCTGTTCTCCGCCTTCCGTTTCCTTTTCTCCGGGTCGGTTCCCGACGTGGTCGAAGAGGAGCCGCGCCCTCTCGTCGCCATCCCGGTCGGCGCGGGCCTCGGCCTGCTGGCGGGCCTCACGGGGACGGGCGGCGGGATCTTCCTCACGCCCTTGCTGCTCCTCAAACGGTGGGCACGCGTCAAGACCGCGGCGGCCGTGTCCGCTCTCTTCATCCTCGTCAACTCCGTGGCCGGGCTGCTCGGAAACCTCGGCAGCGCGCGGAACGTCCCTTCTTTCGCCATTGTTCTCGGCGCCGCCGCTGTGATCGGCGGGACGTTGGGCTCATATGTCGGCAGTCAACGCTTCCGTCCCGTCGCGATCAGGCGCAGCCTGGCGCTCGTCCTCCTGATCGCCGGCGCGAAGCTCGTCCTCACCCGTTGACTCCGGGCCGCACGTCAGTTGTAAGCAACCCGCGTCGCCCCGTCGACCAGGCACGGCGCCAGAAGGTCTTCCCAGGCCGCCCCCTCCCACGTGCCCAGCGCTCGGTGCGCGTCGAAGTACTTCTGAGGGATGGGATGCGTGCCGACCCTCACCTCGAGGCCAAATCGCTCGGGAATCATCCGGGTGAAGTGCTCCAGGTGGGGGCACGGCGGGTAACCCACGAGGAACCCCGTGGCGAGATGCACGACCTGAGCGCCGTTCTTCTTCATTTCTTCAGGCGCGGACTCGATGTTTCCTCCGGGACAGCCTCCGCAGGACGTGAAGCCCACGACTTCGACGTCGTCGCCCGCGTACGCCGCGAAGGCACCCGCCCTCTCGCGCAGGGCCCGGAAGCACTTGCCTCCCGCGCAGCCCTTGTACCGGTCGCAGATGATGATGCCGATCCTGACTCTCTCGCTCATTTCGCCACGTCTCCCCTTCGCCGCCCGCTTCCGCCCCCTCATCGGGCGCCGGCTTCGGCTCGCGCTTGAGGTCCCAGGCCAGCTGCTCCGTCTTCATTTCTCTCCACCACTTGAAATGATGGTTGTAGGCGAAGAGCTCGTTGACGTTTCCGGTGATCATCGAGAAGAAGGCGGGCTTCTCTTCCGGGAAAACCGCTCCCATGTACACGTGAATGACGAGCCCGGCCACGACCGCTCCGACGGCGGCGAAGTGGAGAACCACGGCCCAACCCACGACCCACGGCGAGAACAGCCTGAAGGCCATGATCACGCCGGTGACCATCACGACCGGCAGCATCGCGTAAACCACCATCGAGAAGAGTTTCTGTCCGGCGTTGTAGACGCCCTGAAGAGGGAGCGCCTCGTCGCTGCGGCCGAGGATGCGGAGCGCGCGGGCGACGAGCCAGCGAACGTCGTCCCGGTCGAGCGCGATCTCCTTCTTCAGGACCTCGCCGCGGAGATACGTGCGAAAGCCGAAGACTCCGTAAACGAGGAAGATGCCGATCCAGACGAGGCCGAGCGCGACGTGGAAGCGCAGGAGGTTGCCCCGCGAGCCGAACAGGCCGTTGACGATCGCGAGGTACCAGTCCGGCGCGACGCGAAAGAGGCGCGACGAGATGAGCGCGGCTCCGGTCCCGACCTCGAGGATCCACGTCGCCGCGTTGAACCAGTGCAGAAGCATGATGGCGACGTGGTGCTTCTTGATCTGCCGCTGGAGCATCGCCTCGGCCTCGTCGGCCGTGAGCGGCACCGGCGCGAGCGGAATGGCGTCACTCCTCAAAGTCGCCCTCCCCCTTGCGAAGCTGCGTGAAGAACGCCACGGCCTGGCCCGCGAACGTCATCCCCACCATGGCGAGCACGAGCGGCTTCAGGAGCCTCGTCCACGCGGCGCCGGCGGTGAGGAGCCGCGGGGGCCGGGGAGGGAAGCTGCTCAGGACGAGATCGAGGTGCTCCGGCC
>JBDTML010000176.1:0-10949 GCA_039934255.1 Acidobacteriota bacterium
CGAGGAGCACGATTCCCTTCTGGGCCCTCAGGAACTCCGTCGTGCGCGCGTCGCTCCCGTCGTTCACGACGACGACACGCGCCCAGGAGGGCGCGAAGCGGCGCACGGACTCGAGGCAGTCGCGCGTCGAGCGCAGCGCGTTGTAGACCGGGATCACGAGGTCGCAGCGGACACCTGTCGGATCGGGCCCGGCCTTCGGGTCGGCGGCGTTCGGAAGCGTCATCCGCGCGTCATCGCTTCAGGAGCTCCTTGAGCTTCCACCACGGCGTGAAGAGGCGCCACGCGAGGGAGCGGTTCATGGCGTCGACGGTCGCATGGAGACGGGCGGCTTCGGCCTGCAGGCGTACGTTCTCCACGGCGAGCGCCTGTTCGCGCGTGGCGGATTCATCGGTCTGGCGCGCCCGCGACGAGAGAAACTCCGTCTCCCGGGCGGCCGCCGCGGCGAGGGCGGTCCGGTGCGTTTCGACTTCCAGGCGGAGCGAGTCGGCGTCCGCTCGGGCAGCCGCGGCGGCGTCGCGCAGGGCGTACGTGTCGCTCTCCAGGCTGTCCACGAGGGCCATCTCCGTCGAAGGCGACCTTCGGGCCGCGTGTTTCTCGAAGAGGCGGCGGCGGGCCGTCTGCGCGTCGCCCGCGTGCCACGGCTGCGCGGCCGTGATGTTCGACGCGTCGTTCCGCACGCGGTAGACGGCCGTGACGGACGGCAGGTGGTGAAAGCGCGTCCGCGCCGAGAGGCGGATGAGGAAATCCCAGTCCTCGAACTGGTCGAACGTCTCGTCGAAGCCGCCGATGTCCTCCGCCAGCGCCCGGGTGTGAGCGAGGCCGATGAGCGGGATGTCGTTCTTGTAGAGGAGACGCGCGGCGTCGAAAGGCCTGCCGTAGACGGTGAGCTCGCGGCCGTCCCGGTAACGCCCGTCGTTGCCGAGGACCTGCTCGATCTGGTGGACGGACGTGTACGCGGCCTTGTACTCGTCGCTGCCGTCGAGAAACCGCACGAGCGTGTCGAGATGCTCGGGCAGGTAAAGGTCGTCGTCGTCGAGATAGGCCACGTACGTTCCGCGGGCGGCCGCGAGGCCCGCGTTCAGCGCGCGCGTTCTTCCGCCGGGCGCCGGCGGGACGACGATTCGGAGCGTGCGTCCGGGTGCGGGCTCGAGCACCGCGGGGGAGATCGGCCCGCCGTCGTTCACGACGACCGTCTCGAAGTCGGAAAACGTCTGGCGATGCAGGCTGCCCAGGGCCTCGGCGAGGAGGCCCGGCCTGTCCTTCGTCCGGAGAATCACGGAAACGCGCGGAGCGCCGGCCTGTTCGACCACGGATCTCATTGTAGGCGGTAAGCTTCGGGTATGCGGCCCCCGGACTTTCCCGACGAGCACCGCCTGGTGCCTTACGCGGCGTCGACGTTCTCCGCAAAGCGCGTCCTGGTTCTCGCGCCGCACCCGGACGACGAAGTTTTCGGCTGCGGAGGCGCCCTCGCGGATCTCCTCGAGCGCGGGTCCCGCGTGGACGTCCTCCTCGTGACGGACGGCGCGGCGGGGGCGCGGAGCGAGGAAGAGCGCGGGCGCATCGCGTCGGAGCGGGCGGAAGAGTCGCGGCGGGCGCTCGACGCCCTCGGCGGCGGCGCGTTGCATTTCGGCGGCATCCCCGATCGCGGCGCCGCGGAGCGTCTTTCCGAGGTCGAAGCGCTCCTCGCCAGATGGCTCGTCGAAGCGGCGCCGGACCTCGTCTTCTCCCCTTCGCCCGTCGAGACCCATCCCGACCATCGGGCTGTCGCCGTGGCGCTCTTTCGGGTAGCGGCGCGGCCCGCCCAGGACGCGGCCGCGCACGTGCTGGACGCGGCTACGGTCGCGTTTTGCGAGCTTTCGCAGCCGTTTCGCCCGAATTTTCTCGTCGACATAACGCCGTTCCGGGCCAAGAAGGAACGCGCCATGCACGCGTTCGCGTCGCAGGCGTCCGTGCGCGACTACGCGGGATTCGTGACCGGCCTCGGTACGTATCGCAGGATGACGCTTTCCGCGGACGTCCTGGCGGTCGAGGCGTTTTCGGTTGTCGGGGGAAGCAGGCTGCGGAGCGATCCGGAAGGCGTCGTCCGGGGCCTTCTACCGGTTGCTCCGGGCCTAACAGGCGGATAATGGCGTCCGGGACAGAGGACGGTCGGGCCCGAGTATTCGGGCAGGGTCCTTGCAACGCCTTTCAGGGGACGAGCTCCATGGTCTCGTCCGGGGGTCTCAAATGGTCACGAACGTTTCCTCACGCTTGCTTCGCCCATCGCTGATTGCGACGGCCGCACTCGCGGCCGCTGTGGCACTCGCTCCCTGGTCTGCCGAGGCCCAGTCCCGAGGCGGTTCCGGGCATGGCGGCTCGGGTAATGGCGGCGGCGGTCATTCGGGTGGGACGAGCCATACCGGTGGGACGAGCCATACCGGCGGGCCGAGCCATTCCATTGGGACGAGCCGTTCCGGCGGGACGAGCCATTCGAACGGCGGAGCGCGCGTGAGCGGCTCGCACGGTTGGAACTCGCACGGTGGCAGCTGGCGGGGCGGCGGCGGCCATCGGCGCGGAGGCTCTGGCTATTACGGCTATTACCCTTACGGCTGGGGCTGGGGCTTGGGCTGGGCACCGTTTTACTCCTCCTGGTGGTGGGGAGGCCCGAACGTCACGATCGTGACGGGCGATGACGGCGAAGTCGGCTATGACGGCAGCGGCGAGGTGGGCGGCGACGCGAGAGTCGGCGTGTCGGCGCGGACGGGCCGTTACGCTGTCGTGAAGACCGACCTGTCGCCCGAAGAAGCGCAGATCTTCCTCGACGGCAAGTACATCGGGACCGCCGACGACTTCGACGGCCATCCGGACTTCCTCTATCTCGGCCCCGGAAGGTATCACCTCGAATTTCGCCTTCCGGGATATCAGACTCTCGGGACCGACCTGGACGTCTCCCGCGGCCAACGCGTGCGCCTCGACCAGAAGCTGAAGCTCGAGCCCGGCAAGAATGCGCTCGACCAGTTCGCTCCGGAGTCGAAAGGGACACCCCTCGGCCGCGTGTTCACGAAGAACGGCCCGGAGGCCGGACTCCAGGCGGACGACAACGAGGCTGCGCCACCGCCGCGTCGCGCTCTCCGGCGCGCGCCCCCTCCGCGCGACGACGGATGGAGCGACCGCGAGCGCGGGCCCGAAGCCGGCCAGCGGATTCCCGAGGATCGTATGGAGGCGCGTCCCGAGCCCCTTCCTCGGCCCGCAGGCAACCGCGCGCGCATGAGGTTCAAGGTCTCACCGGATGACGCGGCCGTCTACGTCGACGACAAGTACCTCGGTGCCGGCGAAGACCTCGCCGCCAATCCGCGCGGCGTCGTCACGGAGCCCGGCACGCATTCGATCACCGTTGCGCGCCCCGGCTACAAGTCGAAGACCGTGGACGTCACGGTCAGGATCGGCTCGCCCGTGGACGTCGTCATCGAGCTCGAGAAGTAACACGCGTTTCAACCGCTTCGGTACCTTGTCCTTCGTCGCCATGCTGATGGTTCGGGCTGCGCTCCGCGCCGACGCGCCGCCCGACACCACGGTCCAATTCGGCACCGTGGATAACCCGCTCCGCCGCGGCCAGTTCGAGACCATGCGGGCGCTCGCGCACTATCTCGATGGTACCGCCCGGGACGCCGTCGTCGCTGCGAACAAGGCCCTCGGCAACTCGTCGAGCGCGAGGAACTTCGCCTCGCTCGGCGAGTTTTCACGGAGCGCCACGCTGTTTCACGAACGGATGGACGCTTACGAGACGCATCACAGGGACGTGCCCGGGGACATTCAGAGGCTCGAGCGGAGCGCAAAGCGCGTGAGTGACACGATCCGGCGGAACCAGGCCTGGGCCGGAGCCTCCCGCGAATGGAAAGACGTCGTCGACGCGCTGAGCCGGATGAAACGGGTTCTCGCGGGCCTGGCCGTCGATGTGCCTCCGGCCCGCAGGCGCCTCCTCGACTACGATCGCGACTACGCGCCGTTCCCCGAGGGCAGGGACCAGGGATACGAGCAGTATCAACGGAAACGCGTACATGGCGGAACCGACGATCCGGACTACCGCTCCAAAGTGCCCACCCCCGGGACGAACACGCTCCCTCCGCCTTGACCTTTCGGACCGAGAGGTGATCTCATCCTCAAAACCCGAGAATTCAGCGGAGCTGTAAGAGGAGCGTGTCATGGTGCCAAGGAAGGCCTCAGCCGGGGCGTTGCTCGTCCTTTTCGCCTTTGCGGTCGGGACGTCTTCCTGTACATCCTCGTCGGCCGCCCGTGCACAGAGACCCGTCGACGCTCCTTCAGAGGCCACGTCGAGGATTGGAAAACCGGCGGACGGCAGCGCAATGGGGGATCCGTTGGAAGTCCGGGCCCCGGCGGGTCGGTCGCGTGCCGCCGAGCCAGCGCTGGGCGATAAGGACGACCCGAACGAACACGCGCGCATCTGGTGGGAGCAGCGAGCTTATCCGGCGGGCCGGATCCCGAGCGACGTGCACCGGGCCGCCCTCCGCGAGGAGCTGAGGTCGGCGCGCACCGCGCTCGACGGCGCCGCCAACAACTGGACGAACCTGGCTCCGGGCGCGAACAGGAACATCACGTACGCGGGCTCCAGCAACCAGGACGCCTCCGGCCGAACTCTCGCGATCGCGATCAGCCCGGCCGACCCGAACATCGTGCTTCTCGGGGCGGCGCAGGGCGGCATCTGGAAATCCACGGACCGGGCCGCGACGTTTCACGCGGTGGGTGACGCTCTTCCGTCTCTCGCCATCGGCGTTCTCCGCTTTGCTCCCAGCAACCCGAGCGTCGTCTACGCGGGTTCCGGAGAGCCAAACGGGGGCGATACGATCTACGGCGCGGGAGTCTACAAATCCACCGACGCCGGAGAGACCTGGCAGGCTCTCCCCACGAGCGGATCCGGCTGGAACTTCGATTACCTGTCGGTCACCGGCCTGCAGGTGGACCCGCGAAACGCGAACAACCTCTTCGTGACGACGGCGGACATCGCGCCGGTGACGGACGCCTACGCACCGCCGCCCGGCACGCGCCAGACGGGTATCTACCGATCGACGAACGGCGGGCAGAGCTGGACGCTCCTCAAGAGCGCAACCCGCTATACGAGCCCCTGCCTCGGAACGGACGCGGGCTTCATGGACCTGAAGATCGGAGGTCCGAGCCAGCCCGACCTCCTCTATGCGACCGAGTTCGCGGGAGGCATCTACCGGTCCACGAACGCCGGTCAGACCTGGACGCGGTTGACCCCGCTCAAGTCCGCCGGGACCGGCGGCTACCCCGCGAGCGTCACGACGTACGGGCACCCCGCGTACGGCGGCCCCTACAAGGTCAATGCCATAAGGAGCGACTGCCCGGACTTCACGCGGATCGACATCGCCGTTCCCGCGTCGAACCCGAACGTGATCTACGCGGCGTACGCCGCGCTGACCATCAAGATGGACAAGGACGGCGACGGCGTGTTCGACACGACGAAGGGAGACGTCTCCATCCCCGGCGGATTTCTCTTCAAGTCCGTCGACGCGGGAAACAGCTGGGCCTGGCTCGGGAGCTGGCTCCGTGACGGCGTCCCCGAGTACTGCGCGAGCCAGTGCAGCTACGACAACATGATCACGGTGAACCCGGCGAACGAGAACGACGTGGTCATCGGAGGGAGCGCGAACTACGACGCGCTCTGGCCGGATCCGATCGACAATCCCACGCGGACACTCTCCCTCCCGTGGCGCGGGATGATCTACCGAACCCTCGACGGTGGCCGCACGTGGGTGGACACGACGCCGCACTGCACTCACGTCAGCAGTACCTCCATCCAGGTCGACAACGGTGGGACCAACGTCACCGCGTTCCCGTGCGACCAGTTCGACCCCACCCGCGCGATCCACCCGGACATCCACACGGCCGCCTACGCGCCCAATGGCCAGATCTACGTCGGCAACGACGGAGGCATCTACAGAGGGACGGTGACCGGCTCGGGGACGCAGCCCTTCGACTACCGGTGGGAAAACCTGAACGCGTCGCTGTCCACGCTTCAGTTCTATCTCTTCGACTCGCATCCCACGAACCCCAACATCATCGTCGGCGGACTGCAGGACAACTCCGTGGCGTACTTCAACGGGACCTTCTGGGACGGCTGGGGCTACGGAGACGGGACGCTCGGACTTTTCGAGCCGGGCCCTCCGATCGGGGACCCGAACCACGTTTACATCGGGACCCAGCACAACATCCACCGCCACGACGGCGGAGGGGCGAAGAATCTCGATGCCTCGACCGGCTGGCACGAGCAGATCTTCAGCGATGGCAAAGTGGCCGACGGCGAGAGCGTTTCGTTCAACCCCGCCTTCACCATCGACGCGAAGCAGCCGCAGTACGTGTACGGCGCGAGCGACAAGGCGCTCTACATCTCGGGGAACCGTGGAGACACGTGGGCCGCGGTCAAGCCGTTCGCCGCGACGAACGGGAGGCCCACCGTCATCGAGTCCTCCTTCGCCAACAACGACCTCGTCTGGCTGGGAACGAACGCGGGCTACGTTTACCTGTACCAGTACACGGCCAGCGGCTTCACGGGCGCGGAGGCGGACACCGGTCTTCCGGACCGATACGTGACGAAGATCGTCGCGTCCACGACCGATGCGAACACGGCCTGGGTCGCGTTCAGCGGCTACAACGCGAACACGCCGTCGACGCCCGGCAAGGTCTTCAAGACGACGAACAAGGGGCAGAGCTGGGCCAACATCAGCGGCAACCTTCCCGACATCCCGGTCTCCGCTCTCGCGGTGGACCCCGCGAACGCGAACCGGCTCTGGGCGGGCACCGACATCGGAGTCTTCAGCACGACGGACGGCGGCGCCACGTGGACCTCCAACCGCTTCAACATGCCCATCGTGGCGATCACGGACCTCAAGTACAACAAGACGACCGGATTCCTCATGGCCGCGACGCACGGCCGCGGAATGTGGCGGCTGTCTCCGTCGGGCGGCGGCGGAGGCGGGCCCACCGTATGCACTCCCGACGCCACGACGATGTGCCTGCTCGGCGGCCGCTACAAGGTGACGAGCCACTGGAAGAACCAGTACGCGGGGGGCGCGGAGGCCACGCTGAAGAAGGCGCAGCTGACCGACGTGACCGGTGCGTTCTGGATCGCAGACGCGAACACCTACGAGTATCTGATCCGGGTCAACACCGCGACCGACAACGGGCGCGCATGGATGGCGATCCCGACGTTCACGTCCGTGGAGTTCTGGATCGCCGTGACGGACACGCAGACCGGGCAGTTCAAGGAGTACCACAGCAGCCCGGGAAACGTGACGCTCATCTACGACCCGACGTTCTTCGTGTACCCATGAGAATGCACGGCTCTCTCCTCGGCGAAAGGATCTCCCTCGTGAAACGATTCGAACGCGCGCTCGGACGGTCCCTCATATTTGCCGTGCTCTTCGTCTCGGGCCTCGTCGCGTCGCCGGCTGTCGCGGAGGAGACGAACCAGGCCTCGGGGCGCGACGCGCGCGCGGGAGAGGCGCGTCCCGCTGTCCAGGCTGCCGCCCCGGTCGTCGTCTCGTCCGTGCCCGCGGGCCCCGTGTCCGAGGGCGTCCAGGGGGGATCGAGCGCGGGAAGGGCCGCGCTCGACCAGGCGGGCTGCACGATCTGCGCCGGCACCCCGGCGTCCGTTTCGTGGAACGGCAACTCCGGCTCGTTCCACGTGGACCGCATCGTGAACTCCCGCAGCTCCGGCTTCAGTGGACCCCTCGACCTCAAGGTCGCGCTCACGGCCGCTCAGCCCGTCTTCGGCCAGACGATCTCCTCCTTCAGCTTCTCCTCGTCGCTCACGTTCTCACCCCTGCAGGCGGGCTTCCAGTACAAGCCCGTCGACTCCGGAACGTTCTCGTTCTTCGGGAACACGATCCCCGCGGGCGAGTACTTCATGATGTTGTTTCTCCGCGAAAACGTGGGCGGGACCTACTTCTACCAAGACTTCATCCTCCTGGACAAGAAGGTCTCCTGCAACGGGTCCGGCTGCTCGATCGTGACCCCGCCCGCGGGCTGCACGGAAGACGCCACCACGATGTGCCTCGTGAACGGCCGCTACAAGGTCACGAGTAACTGGAAGAACCAGTACGCCGGAGGCGCGACGGCGAATCTCAACAAGGCAAAGCTCACGGACGTCACGGGCGCGTTCTGGATCGCGAACGCGAGCACGTACGAGTACATGATCCGGGTCAATACGGCGACCGACAACGGCCGCGCGTGGATGACGATCCTGACGTTCACGTCCGTCGAGTTCTGGGTGCAGGTGACGGACACGCGAACGGGACAGTTCAAGGAGTACCACAGCAGTCCCGGGAACGTGACGCTGATCTACGACCCGTCCTTCTTCGTTTATCCGTAGGAGCGACGGGCCCGATAAACTCGCCGTTCGTGTCCGCTCTCCGATCGGATCGCCTGCCGCCCGCGCTGCTGACCGTCTTCGCGGTCCTCGGGGCGTTCCCGGTCGTCCGATCGCTGATCGTCCCGGATCTCAACTGGTGCTATCCCTACATCACCTCCGACTCATACGACTGGATCAACAACGGCATCTTCTGGGCCGGAGCGCAGGTGGCGCCGAGCCTGAGGCCGCCCGGGTTTCCACTTTTGATCGCGGCGCTTTGGAAGCTGGGTGCGCTCTCGTTCCTGCCCGTCTTGAACTTCCTCTTTCTCGGGCTCTCGACGGCGGCTCTCTACGCGCTCCTCCGCGAGCGGTACGACGCCTGGATCACGGCGGTCGCCTGCTGGTTCTTCTTCGCGAACGGCTACGTCCAGGATCTCGCCCGTTACCTCATGGCCGAGACGTACGCGGCCCCCTTCCTCGTTCTCGCGGCGCTCGCCTTCGTGCGGTCGGAGCGCGAGCCGCGGGCGTGGATCGCGTTCGGCCTCTTTCTCGGCGTCGGACTTCTCTTTGCGTACGTGGCGGTTCCGGCCGGCATCGGCTTCGGAGCGGCGTTTCTCGTCGTCGCGCGAAAAGACCTTCGCCGAAAGGAGCTCTGGGCCGGAGTGGCCGCGCTGGCGCTCGTGGTCGGCAGCTGGCTCGCGTTCCGCCTCTGGTTCTATCGCGCCCATCCCGGAGGCCCTCGCCACGGAGTCGAGGCGCTGATCAGGCCATCGCTCGCAAACGCTCCGTTCTATGCGTACGCGCTCGTCGCGCTCGTCGGCCTCGTCCCCATCGCCCTCTACGTCGCGGGGGGGATCCGGCTCGCGCGGTCGCCCTCGGCGCCGCGTTGGCGCGCAGCAGTTCTCGGGCCGCTCGTCGCGGTGTCGCTCTTCTGGCTCTTCGTGTACGACTGGGCGGACAAGCGATTCCTCCTCTACGTCCTTCCGTTCCTGGTCTGTTTTCTAGCCGAGGGGCTCGTGCTCTTGCGCGACCTCGCGCGGCGTGGCAGGGCGGCGGCAGCAGCGGCCGCGGGCTTCCTTGCTATGGCTCTCCTCTGGAACCAGATCCGTTATCCGAGTTACGGGTTCCAGTTCCTCGCTCTTTCCCCGGCCCATTTCCTCGAGCCCCGGCTGACGTTCGACTCGGCGGCCAAGGCCGTCGTGCACTGGGATGGAGCGCAGCTCGTGCGCCCCTTCGGTTCCTACGCCGCGGCCTGGTCGCGCGGCCTGTTCGATCCTCGCCGCGCCGACATCGGGTGCCCCGTCTCGGACCTCGGATACTCGTGTCTCGCGGTGCTCAAGGGGGAGGCGGATCGTCTCCTGGGCCCGGGACAGCCCGTCGGCCTCGTCACGACCTTGCCCAGGGGATGGCCGTCGGATTACTGGTCGAGCACCCAGCGGCTCGCAAACGAGCTCCTGCGCCCCGTCGCGTTGCCGGGCGAAGCGGAGATCCTGCTGGCCGGGATCGAGCTGGTACCGGCGGGCGCGGACGTCTCTCGCCCGCCGTTCCTCGCCCGCTGCGGCCCGTACGTTCTCGTTCGGCGGCAGTGAATCCCACTAGAATCGGCGGATTGAGCGTTGAGAACGTCGACGAGCTCCGCGAGGAGCTGGAGAAGGCGCGCGCCGAGCTCGCCGAGGCGCGCGCGCGCATCGCCGCGATGGAGATGAGCTTCTTCTGGAGGCTGCGCAACGCGTGGTGGAGGCTCAAGAGCGGGCTGGGCGGCGCGGCGTCCCCCGGCGAGAGCGCTCCGCCCGCACCGGATCCCGGGCTCGTGCAGGTTCCCGGCTTCGAGCCCATTCACTTCCGCGGCCCCGCGTTCGAACGCTCGACCGCCGCGGTGGACGTCGTCGTGCTCGCGCACGACGACCTGGCCGCTCTCGAAAATTGCCTCGACGCCCTGCTCCGGCACGCCCGTCCGCCATACACGCTCTTCCTCGCCGATCCCGGCGCCTCGTCCGCGGCCGCCGACTTCCTGGAGGACTTCGCACGCGAGCAGGGAGCCGCGCTCCACTCGGGCGACGGCGCCTTCGAGAAGGCGCTCGGCGCGGGCTCCTCCCGCCACGTACTCCTCCTCGACGGCCGCGCGCGCGTCTTGCCGGACACTCTCGACAGGCTGATCGCGTGTCTATCCTCGGCGCCGGACGCTGCGGCGGCTGTTCCGCTCGCGGCCGACGTGCCCGGCGCGGGGCCGGCCGTCAAGCGCTCCGCGCAGACGCTCGTCGAGGGAGACTCCGAGGCGAAGCCCGCGACGCTCTTCGCCGCCGAATCGGCCCGCCTCTTCCCGCCCCTCGAGGGGGGCGGAGGCTGCGCCGTCCTCCTGAGGCGCGCCGCGCTTCCCGCGGGCGCGGCGCGGTCGCCTCAGGAGCTCCTCGCCGTGCTGCGCGCCGGCGGCAATCGCGTGCTGCTCGCCGACGACGCGTGGGTCGAGGGAGCTGCCGGGGCGGAGGGAGGCGCGCCCGACCGCGTGATCTCCGGCATCGCGGCTCGTCTCTCGATCCTGCCGGAGCGGATCGAACTCCGGGAAGGCGCCCGTCGGCGATGG
>JBDTML010000177.1:0-2111 GCA_039934255.1 Acidobacteriota bacterium
AGGATCTCCATCTGGACGTCGGGATGCGCCGCGGCACCCTTGAACGCGTCGAGCAGCGGCTGCGCGGCGCGTTTGTCGCCGAGCTCCCCGACGGCCGAGGCGGCCGCGATGACGAGCTCCGGATCCTTCAGCGCCGCGAGGAGACGTTGGAGGACTTCGTCGCTTCCCTTGCCGGAGCGCCCGAGCGTCTCGACGGCCCGCGTCCGGACCCAGAGATCGGGGTCGTCCACGAGCTTGATCCACACGGGCAGCGCCTTGACGTCGGAGATCGCGAGCGTCATTTCCGAAGCGGCCTTCGCGAACGCCGGGTCGGGGTCCTTCGTCAGCGCCAGAAGGGCGTTCACGAATCCCGGCAGCCCGTCGCGGGCGGTCTCGACCGCGCGGTCCCTGACCCAGACGAACGAACCGCGAAAATGCTCGAGCAGCCGGCGCGCGATGAGGTCCGGCGCGAAAGGCATGAGGAGGTTCACCGCGCCCTGACGCACGACCGCGTTCCCGTCGGCGAGGAGCGGCACGATCTCGGGGGTGTGATCCTGCTTGGCCGACGCGAGCAGGCGCTTGATGGCCGCGAACGAGGCCTCCGCGACGCGCCCGCCGCCCGTGCGGGCCATCTGGAGGACGTCGGGGAAGTAGCTCTCGTTCGGGTTTTTCTCGAGAACGGCGAGGGCCGAGTACCGGATCTCCTCGCTTTCGTCCTGAAGGAGCGGAACCGCGAGGCTCGCCGCCACGGCCGCGCTTCCCTCGAAGCTCATCTCACTCACGGCCTTCAGCGCGCGGGCGCGGACGGCGGGGTTTGTCGCGGTGAGGACGCGGCGCGCGATGTCGAAGGCGGCCTCGGCAGGCAGCTCGCGCGCGAGTTCGAGCGCCGCGAGCCGCGCGAAGTCGTCGCCGCGGGAGGCCACCTCCTGCAGGAAGGGCCCGAGCTGAGAACCCGCGAGGTCCTTCAGGAACCGCATGACCGCGCGCCTCACGGCGTCCGAGCGGGTCTTCAGGAGCGGGACGAGAGCCTCGAGGCCCGCCCGGTCGTGGCGCCTCTTCAGGATCGCGAGGCCGGCCACCCGAATCTCCGGGGTCTGGTCCAGCGCGGTCCATGCGACCCATTCGACGTCGGGCTTCGAGATGCTCTGGAACTTTTCGAGGAGCTCTTTCTTTTGGTGCTCGCTCGTCCACTTGTGCTCGCGGAGCTGGGCGACGAAAGCCGGCTCGGAACGGAGACCGCGCAGCTTCTCGAGGACCATCAGCGAGGCTCCATGTGGTGTCTATCGTAGCCGAGCGCGCCGGTTCTCGCCTCGCGCGCTCATCGTCCGTAGCCGGGCAGCGTGTGTTACGAAAAGTGTCAGTTCGCCTGGCTGACCGGGGAGAGGAGTTCGCGTCGCGCCGGGTGTAACATCCCTTCCAGGAATCGTTTGGCTTTCAAATACGAGGTCGGGCACGAACCTCGCTTTTAAGGGACGGACTTTCTCGATGAAGAACGATCAGCATTTTCCCGTCAGCCCACTCTCCCGCGCGCCCCAACGGCACGGCCGGAAGGGATTCAGCCTGGTGGAGGTGATGGTGGTCGTCGCGATCATCGCCATCCTCTTCGTCATCGGTGGAGGCGAGATTTCGAGGGCGTGGAAGAAGCAGAAGCTCCAGAGCGCCTCGGGGGACGTCAAGCTTCTCTTCCAGCGGGCGTACGTGGAAACGCAGCGCCGCGGCTTCCCGGTCTTCGTCAGGGTGGGCCCCCTCGTCACGGCGGGCGCCGTGAAATACATGCCCCTCCGCCTCATCGGCGACGCGGACGAAAACGGAGCGGTGGGCGCCTTCTGCCGGAATCCCGTCGCGCCCGCCAAGGGCTGCCCGGACCTTCTCATCGACGAGTACGACATCGTCGTGAAGGGCTTGACGGGGACGGCGGGCACGACGGGCGTCGACCAGGAGTTCTGCCTCTCCGATCTGGACGTGACCAAGGTGATATCCACGCGCTGGTCGGACAACACGACCGACTGGCTGAATCCCCGCGTCCTCATGTGCGACGCTCAGGGGCGCGCGATCGACACGCTCACCGGCCGGCAGATCGCCGGGCCGGCCACCCTTGTTTTCACGCACGTGAACGTCGTCAATCAGTCCTT
>JBDTML010000178.1:0-22552 GCA_039934255.1 Acidobacteriota bacterium
CGGCGCGCCGCTAGACTCGTCGGGTGACGTTCGAGGGCCACCTCTACGACCGCGGGTACTTCGAAGGGCTTCACAAGAGCCATTGGTTCACGAACCCGAATCGGAAGTACGAAGAGCGCAATCGCGACGCCGCCCGGGTCGTGGGCCTCACGCCCTCCGACCGCGTCCTCGAGCTCGGATCCGCACGCGGGGATGTGACTTTCTTCCTCGCCGCGCTCGCGCGGGAGGTCGTGGGGCTCGACGCTTCGGACGACGCGCTCAACCTGGCCGAGAGCGCCCGCGCCGCGCGGGGAATCTCGAACGTTTCCTTCGTGAAGGGGGACGTCGCGAACCTGTCGGCTTTCCCCGAGGCGTCTTTCGACGCCGTTGCCGCGATCGACCTCGTCGAGCACGTCGACGACCCGACGCTCGCGGCGATGCTGAAAGAGTGCCGGCGCGTCCTCAAACCTGGGGGGCGGCTCGGGCTCTACACGCCCGACCGGGCGCACTATGTCGAGCGGTTGAAGGCGCACGACTTCATCCTGAGACAATTTCCGCAGCACATTGCCGTGAGGCGCGCGGACGCGTACCGCCGCTTGCTCGCCGCGGCCCGCTTCCGCATCGACCTCGATACCTGGTCCGTCTCCCCGTTCCCCGGCGTGCGCCTCCTCGAGCGCGCGCTCGCGCCGCTTCCGCTCGTCGGTGAGACGTTCCGGTACCGCATCCTCATGCGGGCGGTGAACCCGTGACGGACAGCCCCGGGAAGTTCGCCCCCAACGCCGGCGTCTACGAGGCCGGCTACTACGAAAGAATGTACCGTCCGCACTGGTTCCTGAGAAACCGGCGGAAATACGAAGAGCGCGACGCCGCGCTCCTCCGCCTCGTGAGGCCGACTCCGGCTTCTCGAGTCCTCGAGGTCGGTTCCGCCCGTGGAGACACGTCGTTCTTCCTCGCGCCGCTCGTGGGCGAGGTCGTTGGAATCGACGCGGCCTCCGTCGCCGTCGCCGCCGCGCGGGCGGAACAGGCGGCGCGTGGCCTCGCGAACGTCCGGTTCGAGGAGGCAGACGCGCGCGACCTGACACGCCTCCCGGGCGGACCGTTCGACGTCGTCCTCCTCGCCGACCTCGTCGAGCACGTCCTCGACGACGTACTCGTGCCGTGCCTCGAGAGCGCGCGCCGCGTTCTCGCTCCCGGCGGCGCCGTCGCGATCTACACGCCGAACGCCGATCACTGGGCCGAGCGGATGAAGGCGGCCGTCCCGGGCCTCCAGCAGGAGGATCACATCGCCGTCCGGCCGGCGGCCCGCGTGGTGGAGCTCATTGAAGCGGCGGGGTTGCGCGTGGACGACCTTTTCTTTTCCGCGTGCCCGTACCCCGTCCTCGGCGCCCTCGACCGCGCGTTCCCGATGGTCGGCCTGTGCCGTTTCCGGACGTGCCTGAGAGCGGTAACGTCCTCTTCGTGAAGAGCGCGCCATGAAAGTCTCCTTCGTCACCTGCGACGTCTTCACGGACCGCCCCTTCACCGGCAACCCGCTCCTCGTCGTGCCGGATGCGCGCGGCCTGACTGAGGCGCAGATGCAGTCGGTCGCCCGTGAGATCAACTACTCCGAGTCGACGTTCGTCCTGCCTTCGACGAATCCCGCATGCGCTTACCTCCAGCGGACGTTCGTTCCCGTGATGGAGATCCCGTACGCCGGGCACCCGACGGTCGGGACCGCGTTCGTGATGGCCGCGCTCGGCAAGCTCGCGGCCGGCGCGGCGGACGGCGTCCACCCGATCACGATCGAGGTCGGTTTCGGCCCGCTCCGACTCGAGCTCCTGAAGAAGGACGGGCGCGTCTCGCGCGTGCGCATGGAGCAGGGGAAGCCTGCGTGGAGAGAACCCGTTAAGGGCGACGACGTGAAGGGCCAGATCGCGGCGGCGCTCGGCGTGCCTTTCGACGCCCTGCACCCGGAGCTTCCCCCGCAAGCCGTCGGGACCGGCAACACGTTCCTTCTGGTTCCTCTGGCGTCGGTGACCGCCGTGTCGGCGGCGCTTGCGGACACGCGGATGCTGAATCTCGTGGAGAAGGAGCTCGGTGTCATCGGACTCTTCTTCTTCGCTTTTGACTCCCTTCTCGATGGATCCCCCGGCAGGCCTCGCATCAGGGCGCGCATGTTCGCGCCGGGCGCGGGCGTGCCCGAGGATCCCGCAACGGGCTCGGCGGCGGGGCCGCTCGGCATCTACCTCGCGCTCCACGGCGCGGTGCCGGGCGGCGTCGCGGACGGCCGCGGCTCCTTCAGGATCGACCAGGGAGTGGAGATGGGCCGGCCTTCCGAGCTCGCCGTGACGGTCCTCGTCGAAGACGGCCGCCCGGCCGGGGTACGTGTCGAGGGGAGCGCAGTCCTGATGATGCGCGGGGAAATCGACGTCTAACCCGCCCCATGGAGAAACTTTCGGACCTCGGCGCGCGTCTTTCCGGAGCCATGCGTCTCGCCGCTCACCGCCGCGCCGCGGCCCTCGGCCTCGGCCTCGCCCTGTCGCTCGTCTTCGGCCGTTCCCTCTCGGGGGCGGAGATCCCCTCCGGCGTCGCCGATTCCCTCGACCGGTACCTGTCCGCCCACGCGGCTCTCGGCCGTTTCTCGGGCGCCGTCCTCGTCGCGCAGGGCGACCACATCGTCTTCCGCAAGGGTTACGGCTTCGCGGACGTCGCGCGGGGGGCTCCGTACACGCCGGAGACGAGGCATGCGGTCGCCTCGATCACGAAAATGTTCACGTCGATGGCGGCGCTGAAGCTCCGGGACGCCGGCAAGCTGAAGCTCGACGACTCGATCTGCGCTCATCTCGCTATCTGCCCGGACGCCTGGAAGAGTGTCACGGTCCAGCAGCTCATGCGCCACACGTCGGGCATTCCCGACTACGAGGAGCCCCTCGAGCTCGGGTCGAAGAAATACCTCGCCGTGATGCAGGAGGAAGGCACGAGCCTCCGCCTCGTGGAGGAGGCGAAGCGAAAGCCCCTCGACTTTCCGCCCGGGTCGAAGTTCCGGTACAGCAACACGGGGTACCTCGTCCTCGCCGAGGTCGTCGAGCGTGCGGCCGGCGTCCCGTTCAACGACTTCGTCACGCAGGCGCTCCTCCGGCCCGCGGGAATGAAACGCGCGGGGATGTTCGACGGGAAGACGGTGCCGGGCGGCCTCGCCGCGGGTTACACGCACCCCGAGCTCGGGTGGGCGAAGCTTCTCGCCGGCGCGCCGCTCACGGACGGGCACCTCACGGCGCAGCCGCGCCTCCCCCTCACACCGCCGGCCGGCGACGCCGGCCTTTACGCGACGGTGGACGACCTCCTCGCGTGGAGCCGCGCGATGGACGGAGGCGCGCTCGTCCCGAAAAACGAGGCCGCCGAGGTCTTCGCGCCCGGACTCGAGAACTACGGGTACGGCTGGTTCGTCGGCGAGGGCTGGAAGCGGCGCCGCTTCCGCCACAACGGAGGCCTGCCCGGATACACGTCGGATCTCGTGAAGTTCCCGGACGCGGGGATCACGCTCGTCTTTCTCTGCAATCTCGACCGCGCGCGCCTCTCGGCGATCGTGAGAGACGTCTCGGCCCTGGTCCTCGGCGAGCCCTGGGACATGCCCGTCTCCGGGGCCGTCGCGACGCTCGACGCCGCCGCCTACGCGCGCCTCGAGGGCGTCTACACGATGGCCGACGGGAAGAAGCTGACGGTGACGAAAAAGCCGGACCTGCTCACCGCCGAACTCGAAGGCCGCTACACGGCTGGACTCGTTCCGCTCTCGCCGACGAGGTTCTACTTCCCGCTCGGGGACGGGACGGCTACTTTTTCCCTCGGCGAGGACGGGCGGGCTTCTTCGGTGAACGTGCGGTACTCGGCGGAGGACCACCGGGCGGTCCGGACGCCGCCGGTGCCGCCGCCGCCTTCGGTCCCCTCGGTCTCGCCGCCCGCTTCTTCGCGCCCTTGACCGGCGCCGGCGTCCGCGCCTCGGCGATCGCGGCCTCGAGCGCGCCCTCGGGGATGCGCGTCGTGGGCTCGAAGGCGTCGAGGTCGCTCGCGGGGACGTCGAGGCCGCAGCCCTCCGTCTCGCAGACGTAGAACGCGCCCGCCTTGCGGTCGCGCACGAGGAGGTACGGCGCCTTGCAGTTCGGGCACGCCTTGGGGACGGGCCGCGCCTTGAAGTTCTTCTCGCACGACGGGTAGTTCGAGCAGCCGTAAAAGGGCCCGAAGCGCCCGCGCCGGACGAGGATGTCACCCGCCTTGCACACCGGGCACTTCACGCCCGTCAGCGTGACGGGCTTCGGCGGCTTGAACCGGCAGGCGGGGTAGTTCGAGCACGAGACGTAGTCACCGAAGCGGCCGTGACGCGTCACGAGGGCCGAGCCGCAGCTCGGGCACTTCTCGCCGGTCGGGACGTCCGGTTTGGCCTCGGCCTTTCCGCCCGCGACCTTCACGGGAACCGTGTTGCGGCACACGGGATATGCCGTGCAGCCCAGGAACGCCGAACCGTTACGCCCGGTGCGGAGCTTCATCGGGCTGCCGCATTCCTCGCAGTTTTGGCCCTCGAGATCAGTCGCGTCGATCGGATCCTCCTCGACCTCGGGAATGTCCTGCGTGAAGTCGCAGTCCGGGTAGCCCGAGCACGCGATGAAGAGGCCCGCCTTCCCCATGCGGAGCTTGAGCGGATGGCCGCTCTTCGGGCACGTGTCGCCCGGGTCGTTCGTCAGCTTGAAATCGACGAAGCGCGACCGCACGTCCGCCATGAGGAGGCCCGCCTTCACGGAGACCATCTTCTTGCGGGCCTTGTCGCGGTCCCTCACGAACTTGCCGTCGAACTCCGCGAGCGCCGTGCGCCAGTCGAGTTTGCCCTCCTCGACCTCATCGAGCTCCTCTTCCATCCGGGCCGTGTACGCGGTCTGGAAGAAGTCGTCGAAGCCCTCGCGGATGAGATCGACGACGAGGCGACCGAGTGGCGTCGGCGTGAAACGGCGGTCCTTCTTCCGCACGTATTCGCGGTCCTCGATCTTGCGCATGATCTCCGCATACGTCGACGGCCGGCCGATCCCGTTCTCCTCGAGAAATTTCACGAGAGAACCCTCGTTGAACCGCGGCGGTGGCTGCGTCTCGTGTCCCTCGGCCGCGACCGAAACGAGCTCCAGGGCGTCGCCCGCGGCGAGAGCCGGGAGGCGCACCTTGTCGCCGCCGTTCCCGTCGGAGGTGTTTCCGCCTTCCGCCTCGCCGTCGGCCTCGGTTTTTCCCTTTTCCTCCGCCTCGGGCTCGGGCTCCGCTTCCTTCTCGTAAACCTTGAGCCAGCCCGGGTCCTTGAGGACCGTGCCCGAGGCGCGCAGGCCCGCGGCCACGCCCCCCTTCGTCGCCTCGATGTCGACGGAAGTCACTTCCGAAACGGAGGGGCTCATCTGGGAGGCGACGAAACGGTTCCAGATGAAGCGGTAGAGCTTGAGCTCGTCGGGCGCCAGGTACCGCGCGACGGCTTCGGGCGGCAGGTCGAGCGACGTGGGGCGGATGGCCTCGTGCGCGTCCTGCGCGTCCTTCTTCTGCCGGAAGCGGCGCGCCTCCTCGGGAAGCGCGCGCGGCCCATACGTCCGCCCGATGAATTCGCGCACGGCCACGAGCGCCTCTTCGGCGGAGCGCGTCGAGTCCGTCCGCATGTACGTGATGAGGCCGATCGTGCCGCGCTCGCCGATCGTCTTGCCCTCGTAGAGTCTCTGCGCGATCTGCATGGTGCGGCGGACACTGAAGCCGATGCGGGCCGCGCCCTGCTGCAACTTGGACGTCGTGAACGGCGGCGGTGCGCTCGACTTCCGCTCCTTCGCGTCCACCTTCCCGACCGCGATCGCGGCTCCTTCGACGTGTGCGCGCGCCGCCTCGGCCTGCCCGGCAGAAGAAAGCCGCGGGTCTGTCCCGTCGAACCTGAGCTTCTCGCCTTTCCAGACGACGACGCGCGCCGGGAAGGCGGTGTCGCCCTTCCGCAGGGTCACGGGAACCGAAAAATAAGGGACCGGGACGAACCGCTCCCGTTCGCTCTCGCGCTCGACGATGATGCGAAGGGTGACCGTCTGGACGCGTCCCGCCGAGAGCCCTCTCCAGAGCTTCGACCAGAGGAGATCCGAGACCTCGTAGCCGACGAGGCGGTCGATGATGCGGCGCGCCTGCTGCGCGTTGACGCGATCCTGGTCGATGACGCCCGGGTGGGAGACGGCGCGCGTCACGGCCGCCTTCGTGATCTCGTGGAACTCGGCCCGGTGGAAGATCGTCTTCGGAAGGCTGGGCTTCAGGATCTCCTGCAGGTGCCAGCAGATGGCCTCGCCTTCGCGATCCGGGTCGGCCGCGAGATAGATCGTTTCGGCACCCTTCGCGGCTCTCTTCAGGTCCTGGACCGTGCGCTCCTTGCCCGGCAGAATCTCGTAAGTCGGCGCATAGCCGTGCTCCCGATCGACCGCGATGCCCTTCTTCTGGAGGTCGCGGACGTGGCCGTAGCAGGCCATGACGGTGAAGTCCTTTCCGAGGAACTTTCCGAGCGTGGCGGCCTTCGCGGGAGACTCGACGATGACAAGTGATTTCGGCATAAGCGGGCCGTCACGATGCCACGTTTGTCAACTCTTTGCCCGTGCCCTCGCGAAAAGAGCCCCCGGGAGGACCGTCACGAGACCTTCCAGCTCGAGGTGCAGGAGGGCCGCCGAGAACCGCGCCGCATCGAGGCCAGTGGCCGCGAGGAGGGCGTCCGAGTCCCGCGGCTCGTCGGCGTCGAGGCCCGCCAGGAGCCTCACGGCGTCGGGCGAAAGATGACCGGAGATCGCCCTCCCGTCGCGCTCCGGGACCGGCCGCCGAAGCCTCCGGCGCTCCTCCTCCGGCAGCTCCTGGAGCAGATCGTCAGCGTTCCTCACGAAGATCGCGCCGTCCTTGAGGAGCGCGTTCGACCCGGACGCCCCCGGCGACAAAATGGAACCCGGAACCGCGGCGACGTCGCGGCCATATCCCATCGCACAGCGGGCGGTGATCAGGGAGCCGCTCTTCTCGGCGGCCTCGACGACGCAGACGATGCGGGCGAGCCCCGCGATGATGCGGTTGCGCACCGGGAAGTTCCAGGGCTCGGGTTCCGTCCCCATCGGAAATTCCGAGAGCGCCGCCCCCGCCGCGAGAAGCGTCCCGAAGAGACTCTTCTGCTCGGGCGGGTAGCAGACGTCGACGCCGCAGCCGAGAACAGCGACCGTCCGTCCGCCCGCGTCGAGCGCCGCGCGATGGGCCGCCGCGTCGACGCCCCGGGCAAATCCGGAGACGACGTTCACGCCGGCCTCCGCCAGGCCCGTCGCGAGGGCACGCGCCGCTTCGAGGCCCGCGCGCGACGCGCGGCGCGCTCCGACGACGGCGATCGCCGGGGCCTCCGTGAGAGCGAGACCCCGCGCGAACAGGACGGGCGGCGGGTCGTGGATCTCGCGCAGAAGAGCGGGGTACTCGGGGTCGGTCAGGAAGAGGACGCGTGCGCCCGAGCCCACGAGCCGCCGGGCGTCCTCCCCGATTTCGTTCCCCTCGTCCCCCGCGACGAGCGGCGCGACGACGGCGAGGTCCTCGCCCGAGATCCGGGCGGCCTCTTCCGGGGACAGCGTGCGGACGGCGGCGGGCGACCCGGCCGAAAGAAGGAGCGTCCGAAGGGCACGCGAGGCCCTCCCGCGCCCCTTTCGGGCCCAGATGAGTCCTGTCCGGGCATCGTTCGCCGCGCCTTGCATGCGGCACCCCTTTTGCTCAGAGAAGAAGTCTCAAGACCGGTGTCTATAATGCCCGACCTCTTCGTGATGCGTCGCTTTCGCCCCGCCGCCGCGCTGTTCGTGGCCGTCGCCGCGACGGGAACGGTTGCGTGCGCGTCGTCGTCGCCCGCGGCGAAGTCCCGTGGCGCCTGGAAGGGCGAGAACGCATACGGGACCGAAATGGCCCGCAAGGGCTTCTGGCGCGAGGCCCTCTTCCGTTACGAGAAAGCGGCCGCCGCGCAGCCCGCCAACGCCGAGGTCCAGAACAACCTGGGCGTCGCCTACGAGAGCGTCGGGGAGACGTCGCGCGCCCTGGCGGCTTACAAGAAGGCCCTCGAGCTCTCCCCGCAGGATGCCAAAATCAAGCGCAATTACGCGCGCTTCGCCGAGTACTACACCTCGGTGCAGCGAGCGTCGTCGCTGCCCGCGCCCTCGGCGTCCGCGCCAGCCGCACCAGCCCCCGTTCCCGCCGCCGCGCCCCCGGTGCCATCCCCAGCGCCCGTTCCTCCGGCACCGCCGCCCGTCGCGACGCCTCCGGGAGGATCGGCATGACAGCCGGCGGCCGGCGGCGCCTCCCCATCCTTCTCGCGGCCCTTCTCGCGGTCGCCTGCTCCTCGTCGAAGGAGGTCAAGCTTCGGCTTCCTCTTCGCCCGAAACTCGCCGTCACGGGGCGAGAGCGCCTCTCCCTCGCGCCCTTTCTCGTCGCGTCGAAGCTCTCCGACAAGAAGGACGCTCCGCGCTACAAGGACCTCGACCTCGACACGGAGTTCCGCCGCTACCTCGGAAAGCAGCTCGGCAAGCGCACGAAGATGACGATCGTGGCAATGCCCCAGGATGTCCGCCTTCCGACGCAGAATCTGAAGGAGCTCGGCGAAGCCGCGGATTTCTGGCGAGGCGTGGGCACGCGAACGGGAGCCGACATTCTCCTGACCGGCGTCGTCGATTTCCGCGTGGAGAACAAGTCCGGCTATCGCGCCGAGGAATACCGCAGCCCCATCGACAACCGGGTTTACTACCGGCAGGTGCTCGTCGAGTCGACGGGGTTTTCGTTCGACGTGACGGTCGTCGCGATCGACGGGCACACGGGCCTGAAGCTCTTCCAGGAAAACTTCCGCGATACGAAGGAGAAGAACCGGAGGGCGACGGACGAGCTCGTGGGCCTCTTCGAAAACCTCTTCTCCCTCGAAAACCAGCTCCTCGGGCTCTTCGTGGTGCGCGAGCGGGAGGCGAACCGGTATGTCTTCGACTAGAAGGGTCCTCGCCGCCTGCGCGGGCCTGGCCTTCGCTGTTCTCTGTGCGAACGAGGCCCGGCCCGCCGGACAGAACAAGATCGTCTACGACTCCTTCGACTGGCAGATCTACCAGTCGACGCATTTCGACATGTACCACTATTCGCGCGAAAGGCAGACCCTTCAGAAGGTCGTGTCGATGGCGGAGTCGGCCTACGACGATCTGTCGCGCCGGCTGAATTACCAGATCCCGAAGCGGGTCCCGATCATCTACTACGCGACGCACGCCGAATTCGAGCAGAACAACATCGAGCTCAACTTCATCCCCGAAGGCGTCGGCGCCTTCGCGGAACCCGCCCGCAACCGAATGGTCCTCCCGATCGACCTGCCGGACGAGAAGCTCCAGGCGCTCATCCAGCACGAGCTCACGCACGTCTTCCAGTACGAGATCCTGTTCGGCGGAAGGCTTGGCCGGGCGCTCACGGCGAACGTCCCGACTTGGGTCGTCGAAGGGATGGCGTCCTACTACGGCAACGACGAGGACGACAAGGACCGCATGTTCCTGAGGGACGCCGTCAACCAGGACCTCATCCCCCCCATCACGAAGGTCAACATCGAGGGATATCCCGCCTACCGCTACGGCCACGCCGTGTACGACTTCATGGAAGCGGAGTGGGGCAAGGACGCCGTCCGGGACTTCCTCTTCGAATACCGTTCTTTCCTGGGTCGCGACGTCGCCGTGGCTCTCCGCCGCGCGTTCGAGATTCAGCCGGACGACTTCGACCTCAAGTTCCGTCGCTATCTTCGGCGCAAGTACCTGCCGCTCCTCGCGTCCAAGGGGGAGGCCAGCGAATACGGGGAACGCTTCCGCGTGGGCGCGCCCGGCCGCGAGTCCTTCGAGATCGGAGCGGCGCCTTCCCCGTCGGGCGAGTTCGTCGCGACGCTCACGACGGTCAAGGGCGACGTCGATATCGCCCTCCTCTCCGTGAGGGACCGCAAGCTCTACAAGAACCTGTCCGCCGGCCACACGACGCAGTACGAGTACATCGTCGGTCAGTACCTCACGACGGGCCCGGAAAGCGGGCGCGATCTCTCCTTCGCGCCGGACGGCGACCGCATCGCCGCCTTCGGCCGGCAGGAGCGTGGCCGCAAGCTGCTCATCTTCTCGGCGCGCGGCGGCGGCCTCCTCGAGCGCATCTCCGTCGCCCCGGACGTTCCGCTTGCGCCGTCGTGGTCGCCGGACGGAAATTTCATCGTCTTCTCCGGCCTCGAGGGCAACAGCCGCGACGTCTTCCTCCTCGACATGAAGACGCGCGCCGTTCGGAACCTGACGAACGATCCCGCCTACGACGAGGCGCCCGTCTTTTCTCCCGACGGCAAGTGGATCTACCACTCGAAGATCGTCGGCGGTTTCTCGAAGATCGTTCGGTTCCCTCTCGACGACCCCTCGAAGACCGAGCAGGTCACGTGGGGCGACAGCAACGACGAAGATCCATCCTTCTCGCCCGGCGGCAAGCGGATCTACTACGCCTCGTCCCGGGGCGGGATCTTCAACATCTACGGACAGGACCTGGCTACCGGCGAGATTTCACAGTACACGGACGTCATCGGCGCGGCGCTCGGGCCCGCCGCCTTCACGGGCCCCGACGGCCAGGAGAAGATCGTCTTCTCCGGCTTCCAGGGCCTCCGCTTCCAGCTCTACGTCGCGGACGCGAAGAAGCCCTTCCGCAAGCTCGACGAGCGCGCGCTGCCGCCCGCCCCGGTCAAGGCGGGTGGAACGGCCGGTTTCGTGCCCGCCGTCGAGGTCGCGGTCGACCCGGAGAAGCTGTCGCGCCCGAAGTTCAAGCTCTTCCTCGACAACGCGCAGGTGCTCGCGGGCATCAACACGGACCAGACCTTCGTCTCGCAGGTCGTCCTGTCGTTCTCGGACTACCTCGGCGACCACCGCGCGTTCTTCCAGTTCGACTCCGTGTCCACGTTCTCGAACTTTCGCCTCGGGTTTTTCAACATCTCGAAGCGGTTCCAGTGGGGTCTTCAGGTCTACGATCAACGTCAGTACTTCTACGGATACAACTACGAGACGGGCGACTTCACCCGCGATCAGCGCATCTCGCGGGACACGGGGATCTCGCTTTCGGGCTACTACCCGATCTCGCGTTACACGCGCCTCGAGGGAACCGTCGGCTTCCTGAGCCGCTCGCTCGACGTGCCCTATTCGATCTCGAACGCCGACGGAACCCAGGCGGTCTTCTACGATCCACGCACGGACAACGTGCCGACGGTGGGGGTTGGCCTCTCGTACGACACGACGCGTTACGCGGCCTTCGGTCCGATCGGCGGCCGGCGCCTGGACTTGAACTTCCAGTACACGCCGTCCTTCCAGACGGGAGAGTCCACCCTCTCCTTCGACGGTTTCATGGATGCCCGCATCTACATTCCGTTGTCGAGGCGCGTCCTCATCGCGATGCGCGGCTTCGCGGCGTTCTCCCGCGGCGCGGCACCGACGGTGTTCGCTTTCGGCGGCCTCGACACGCTCCGCGGCTACGACTACCGGAGCGTCTTCGGAAACAACGCCTTCTACGTGAATGCGGAGCTCCGGTTCCCCCTCGTCGACGTCCTCGCGACCCCGGTCTTACAGTTCAGCGGCATCCGGGGACACGTCTTCTGCGACGTGGCGGGCGGCTGGCTCAAGGACGCGGGGTTCCAGTTCCTCCAAGACGCGCGCCTGAAGAACGGGCTCTCCTCGTTCGGCGCGGGCTTCAGCATCTACTTCCTCGGGCTGCCGTGGAACGTGGACTGGGCGAAGCAGTGGGACTGGAACTCGTCGCTGACCGACTGGACGACCTCCTTCTACATCGGGTACACGTTCTAGACCGTCCAGACTGTGAGGGGCGTCACCGCGTGAACATCGCGGGGCCGGCGGCCGCATAATCCCTCCCCCGTGCGCGTTCGCGTTCTCGGAGCCCATGGCGGCTCCTCGCCATCCCACCGGCAGACGTCCTTCCTCGTCAACGGGACGGTCTGCGTGGACGCCGGCGCCCTCACGGACGCGCTGACGCTGGAGGAACAGGCTCACGTACGCGCCGTCCTCGTCACGCACGCGCACATGGACCACATCGCGTCGCTCCCTTTCCTCGTCGAAAACGTCTTCGGCCGGAATGCGTCTCCTCTGGAGATCGTGGCCCCGGAGGACGTCCTCGCCGCCCTCCGGAAACACCTGTTCAACGACGCGTTGTGGCCGGACTTCTCGCGCCTCCTGAACGATCTCGTGCCTGCGGTGACGTATCGGGCCGTGGCCGTCGGCGAGCCGTTCGCGGTCGGGGCGCTCGTCGGAACCGCCATCCCGGTGTCGCACGTCGTCCCGACCGTCGGCTACATCCTCGAGGACCGCGGCACGAGCATCGTGTTCTCGGGCGACACGGGCCCGACGGAGGCGCTGTGGCGAGCCGCGCGCGCGCGAACGGACGTCAAAGGCATCTTCGTCGAGTGCTCGTTTCCGAATTCCATGCAGCGCATCGCGGACGTTTCGAAACACCTCACCCCCGCGACGCTGCAGTCCGAAATGGTCAAGTTTCCTCCCGGGGCGCCGATTCACCTCTACCACATGAAACCGCCGGGCCTTTCGCGCCTCAGGGCCGAGGTCGCGGAGCTCGGGGACGCGCGCGTCTCGCTCCTCGCGGATGGAGACGTGCTGGACTTCTAGCCCGTTCTACCGGAGCCGCCCGAGAGCGCGAAGAGCTCCGACACGAGATGGAAGACGAGCGTCTTGCGCACGGCTTCCCCGGGCCCCGCGGGAGGCACGTCGGCGAGGATCGCCCGGATCGTGATCCGCGAGCCGCCCGACGGGGCTTCTTCCACGCGTTCCTCGCGGCTCGACACGAGGATGAGGGGCAGTGGGTCGCGCCCCACGCGCTCGCGCGCCTCGGGCGGCGCCACCGGGCTGAGATGAAAGACCGAAAGCGTCGCCGGCTTCGCCACCTCTTGGCGCGTCGCTTCGGGAAGAGACGTCTCCTCGAGATCGAGCGCGAATATCTTCTCGATCGCGGCGCGCTCTGAAGCGGGAAGCGGATAGTCGAGCAGGCTCCATGCGTCGAGGATCGTCATGCGCCCTGCGCGCCAGAAAAGGACGCGGTCGTCGAGGACGCGGAGAGCGAAGGGCTCCTCGCTCCCGCCTGCGTCGAGTCGTGGAGTAGCGGCGGGCAGCGTCGTGCAATTTTCTTCGAGTGGAATGGCGGTTCCCGCGTGCGTCGGCTGGACGCGGAGCAATTCCGTTTCGGCGCCGCGCGCATCGCACGTGATGCGGATGTCGTCGCCGCCGGGAGGGCTCTTCACGGACAACGTTCCGAAGCCAGTCGGAAACTCGCGGCCGGGCGCGTCGAGAGGCAGCAGGACGGGCAGCGGGAAGCCCGCGTCCGCGAGGATGCGCCGGCCCGCGATCGTCGCGAGAACGGACCGGTGTGATTCAACCCCATTCACCTTCGAAGAAAATCCACCGGGCCCCGCGCCGGGGCGTGCCTCGTCGCGCTCCGCCGCCACCCAGGGCCGAAAGCAAGAGGAACTTTCGAGCCCGCACGCGAAGCCGAGCCGCCCCGCGAGCCAGGTGAACGCCCTCGCGCGCTCTTCGCCGACGAGGCCCCGTTCCTGTTCGGACCATTCGGCGAAGAACGCTTCCGGGTCGAAGGCGGCCGGGTCGGCCGCCGGGCGCGTGAGCGTCTCGGTGGCGACGCGGCGCTGGAAGCGGAGGAAGAGATCCTCGAAGAACCGTGTGTCCGGCGGGCGCTTTTCGAGGCCGAGCGCGTCGACCAGCGCTTCGACGAGCTCGTCCACGTCCGTCGCGCTCCTGTCAGGCGCCGTGGTGCAGGGCGGTCTCGAGCCCGCGCTGGCCGATCTCGGAAAACCAGGAGTCGACGAACGCCTTGCGCGCGTCGGGCTGCACGTCCATCGCCCGGTCGAACGCGGACCCCCTGAGGTCGCGCTTGACCGCCGCGTAGACCTCGCTCGACGCGCCGCCGAGCTGCTCGGCGAACGCGATCGCCTCTTCGAGGAGCCGGTCCGGCGGCACGATCCGGTCGATCGCGCCGAGCGTGTGCGCCTCCTCGAACGGCATCGTTTCCCCGAGAAGGGCCCACCGCGTGAGCGCCTGTTCTCCGACCGTGGTGCGCATCGCCTCCACGTAGTGCCGGGGGACGTGGATGCCGAGCCGGACCTCGGGAAGGCCGATCGTGCCCGGTCCCGTGGCTGCGAAGCGGAAGTCCGCGGTGCCCGCCAGCAGCGCTCCTCCGGCGACGGCGTGACCCGTCAACGCCGCGACGAGGGGCTTGCCCAGGAGGAAGAGGTCGAAAAAGAGCGCGTCGAACACGCGAACGAAGCGGCCGAAGTCCTCGGGCCCGGCGTGCGCCAGCTTCCGCAGGTCGAACCCGCCGCAGAAGATTTTCGGGGAGCGGGACGTCAGGACGACGCCGCGGACCGCGGGATCCTCCTGGGCCTCCAGGGCGGCGCGGTGCAGCGCGGCCGCGAACTCGGTCGACAGGGCGTTCGCCTTCCCGCGGCCCAGCGCGAGGATCCGGATGCCTCTGCGGTCTTCGACGAGAAGGTCGTCGGGCGCGTCGAGCGTAAAGGCGGGGACGGCGCCGGACGTGGACTGTGCGCTCATTCCCATGATTTTCTCACGCGGCCGTTCTTCTCACACGGTCCCCCGCCCGGAGAGAAACACCGAGACCACGCGAGGGTCCTTCGTCAGTTCGGGGTGAAACGTGGCCGCCGTGACGTTTCCCTTGCGAACGAGGACAGGGTCGCCGTCGCGCCGCGCGAGCACCTCCACGGTGCAGTCGACCGCGGAGATTCTCGGGGCACGAATGAAGACGGCCTCGAGCGGCTCGACGCCAAGAGGCGGAGCAAGATCGGTCAGCCGCACGACCGCTGAATCCAGCTGCCGGCCGTAGGCGTTCCGAAGCACCGTCATCGGGAGAAGTCCGAGGCCCTTCGCCGGCGGCCCCTCGACGTCCCGGGCCAGGAGAATCGCTCCCGCGCACGTGCCGAGGACCGGATCGCCGCGGCCCGCAAGGGCGCGAATCGCGTTTTCGATCCCGGTCCCTTCCATGAGAAGGCGGAGCGTCGTCGACTCGCCCCCGGGAATCACGAGGCCCGTCGAGGCGAGGATCTCGTCCGCGGAGCGCACCTCGCGCGCGGCGACGCCCACGCGTTTCAGTGCCTCCCGGTGCGCCGCGAAGTCACCCTGGAGAGCGAGGACGCCGATCAAGGACTACCAGCCGCGGGTCTGGAGGAGCTCGGCCTCTGAAAGTTTAGCGGCCTCGATGCCTTTCATGCCCTCGCCGAGTCCCTCCGAAGCCTTCGCGATCCGCGCCGGATCCTCGAAATGCGTCGTGGCTTCGACGATCGCGCGCGCGCGCTTGGCCGGGTCCGTCGACTTGAAGATGCCGGAGCCCACGAAGACCGCTTCGGCACCGAGCATCCGGCAGAGGGCCGCGTCGGCCGGTGTCGCGATGCCGCCGGCGGCGAAGTTCGGGACCGGAAGGCGGCCGTGCTGCGCGACCCAGGCGACGAGATCGAACGGCGCGCCGAGGTTCTTCGCTGCTGCCATCCACTCGTCCTTCGTCAGAAGGGTGAGCGCCTTCATCTGGCGCGTCACCTCGCGCAGATGCCGGACGGCGTGGACAATGTCGCCGGTCCCGGCTTCGCCCTTCGTTCGGATCATTGCGGCCCCTTCGCCGATGCGCCGGAGCGCCTCGCCGAGATTGCGGCAGCCGCACACGAACGGGACTTTGTAGTCGTGCTTGTAGACGTGGTTCTCCTCGTCGGCAGGGGTCAGGACCTCGGACTCGTCGATGAAATCCACCCCGAGCGTCTCGAGGACCCGCGCCTCGGCGAGGTGGCCGATCCGGCACTTCGCCATCACGGGAATCGACACGGCGGCTTCGATCTCACGGATCTTCGAGACCGGCGACATCCGGGCGACGCCGCCGTCCCTGCGGATGTCGGACGGCACGCGCTCGAGCGCCATGACGGCGACGGCGCCGGCGTCCTCGGCGATCTTCGCCTGGTCGGCGTCGACGACGTCCATGATGACGCCGCCCTTGAGCATTTCGGCGAGCCCGACTTTCACGCGGAACGCGTCGGTCGCGAAGGGTGATGTGAAGGGAAAGTCGCTGCTGTTCGTCATGTCGAGAACCCTTTCGGGGATTTCGGAATCCCCTGCCTGACGTCGGTCAAATCTGGATCAGCGCGGCCTCGGCCGCGTCTCTCGTCTCCTTAGCCGGAGTCTTCTGCCGCCGGGCGGCCTGCCGAGCGAGGTCGCGCGCGGCGGCGCCGACGATCTCGAGAGCCTTCGCGAGGTCCGCGCCGGACCCGCGCGCGACGGAGATCCGGATCGCGGAGACGTCCGCCTGGTCGGGCTGGAAGTCGGCTCCCGCGGAGAGAAGCACGCCCTTCTCGCGCGCCGCCGCCGCGAGGGCGCGGCCCGAGACCCCGGGCGGAAGCTCCGCCCAGAGGACGTAGCCGCCGGAGGGCTTGAGGGCGCGCGTCCCGATCGGAAAGCGGCCGAGGATCGTCCTGTGCGCGAGGGCGAGGCGGTTCTTCAACCGGCTCCTCATCCGCGCGAGATGCCGGTCGTAGTCGCCCTGGACGAGAAAGAGGTTCACCGCCGCCTGAAGAACGGGGGGCGACGTCAACTCGCCGACGCGCTTGAGCGCCGCGAGCCGGTGCACGAATTCCCTGGGCCCCGAGATCCAGCCGACGCGCACGCCGGGGAAGAGCGCCTTCGAGATCGTGCCGAGGTGGATCACGTGCCCCGGCGCGAGCGCCGCGAAGGGAGGCGGCAGCTCGCCCTCGACGAGGAGGTCTGCGTCGAACGCGTCCTCGACGAGAAGGACGCCCGCCGCCGCCGCGATCCGCGCGATCTCCGCGCGACGGGGCGCGGAAGAGAGGAGGCCCGTCGGGTTCTGGAAGTCTGGAATCGTGTAGACGAACTTGGGCTTTTCGACGAGAGCCCGCTCGAGGGCCGCGGGCACGAGGCCGTCCCCGTCGAGTGGGACGCCGAGGAGCCGCGCCCGATGCGCGCGCAGGAGGGACAGCGCCCCCGCGTACGACGGCGTCTCGACGACGACGGAGTCGCCGGGGTCCACGAGGGCCCGGGTGATGAGATCGAGGCCCTGCTGCGCCCCGTTCACGATGAGAAGGGCGTCGGGATCGGCCGGGATCCCGCGTTTCACGAGGCGCGCGGCCAGGGTCTCGCGGAGTGGCCGGTAGCCGAAGGGGGAGCCGTAGGAGAGGAGCGATCCGTCGCGGGCCACGTCCGCGAGAAGCGCCGCGAAGGCCGCGGCCGGAAAGTCCCGTTCGTCCGGCGCGAGGCGCGAGAGGTCGTACGGCACCGCGACCGGCTCGACGGCCGGGGGCTCGGCGAGAATCCGCGTGAGAAGCGACGACGCAATACGGTCCCACGCGGGAGCGGGGCCGAGGACGGGCACGGCGCTCGAGCGGCGTGCCACGCGCGTGCCCCCGCCCTTGTTCGTCTCGACCCAACCCTCGCTCTTCAGGATCTGAAGGGCCTGATGGACGGTGGCCCGGTTCACCTCCAGCGCCCGGGCGAGGTCGCGGGACGCGGACAGGCGTTCGCCTTCGAGGTGCCGGCCGCGCCGGATGTCGCGAATGATCGCGTCCGCGATCGTCCGGTAGAGTGGGACGCGGGTCGGGGTCTCCATGCGGGACAGTGTCGGTCTTGGCCTAGACCAACGTCAACGTTTGCGCCGGGCTATCCCAACCAAGACCCCTGGTGCCCCGACCGGCCGGCGCGGCCCCCGGGCCTATTCGCCGTGAGACAGAAGCGTCGCGTACGCGCGCTCCATTTCCTCGGCGTACCGAAGATCCCATTCGCGCGAACCCTCGACGACGCGTCTCGCCTTCAGGAGAAGCTTCTTCTTCGTCTCGAGAGACAGCCGCTCGTTCTCCTTGTCCCACTGAAGAAGGGCCTGGAGGACGTGGTTGCGCGTGAACTCACGTTCCCCGGCGAAGACGACTCCCGGCGTCTTCAGGAGGCGCTCGATCATGCGGTGGGAGATGTCCACGGCCCGCTCGCGGGAAATCAGTGGATCCTCCTCGGCCCGTCGGACGGGACGCTTCGAAGCGCCGCGACGCCCCTTGCCGTGAGGGGATGATCGAACAGCCGGTCTAACACTGTGAATGGGAGCGTAGCGACATCTGCTCCGAGAGCCGCCGCATCGAGGACGTGGATGGGGTTCTGGATTCCCTGCACCGCGATCTGGGTCTCGAGTCCGTAGTTGTCGAAGACGCGCACGATGGACTCGACGACGTCCATTCCGATCTGGCCGGCATCGTCGAGCTCCCCGACGGAGGGGGACACGTAGGCGCTGCCCGAGCGCGCGGCGAGAAGCGCCTGCGTCGCCGTGAAGACGAGCCCCACGTCCGTGGCGATCTGCTCGTCCCCGAGGAGACGCACGACGCGGAGGCCCTCCCGCGTCATCGGGACGCGGAGGACGACGTTCTTCCCGTGCTTGTGGAGCTCGCGGGCCTCTTTGTACATGGCCTTCGGGTCGCCGGCCGCGAGCGTCGCGACGACCGGGCCATCTCCCACCTGCGCGAGATCCGCCAGGACGCGGCGGGCGTCCCGGCCTTTCATTTCCGCGGACTCGGGCCGGAGGAGGATCCCGTCCAGGAGGCCCCAGTCGCGCACGCGGCGGGCCTCTTCGATGTCGGCGGTGTCAAGGAAGAAACGCATCGGATGGCGGAGTCTACTCGCCCGGCTCGCCTTGATCGGAGGGCCCGGGCGCGTCGACCTCGGGCTCGTCGTCTCTGTCCCCGAGGTTCGCGAGCGTCGCGAGTTTGGCTACCGCGACGACGCGATCGCCGTCGGAGAGGTCGATGAGCTTGACGCCCATCGCCGCGCGGCCCGTCTCCCTTACGTCCGCGACCGCCAGGCGAATGATGATTCCCTGCTCGGTGATCACGAGAAGATGGTCGGTCTCCGTCACGGACGAGATGCCGACGACGGGGCCGTTCTTCTCGCCGACACGCACGTTGATGACGCCGGAGCCCCCCCTCGTCTGATGCCGGTACTCCGCCACGTCCGTCCGCTTGCCGTAGCCCTTCTCGGTGACCGCCAGCAGCGTGCCGGTTTCCTCGACGAGGTCCATCTCGACGACGACATCGTCGCCCTTGAGCTCGATGCCCTTGACGCCCGTCGTGTCCCTCCCCATCGGCCGGGCGTTCGTTTCGGAAAATTTGATCCCCATGCCCAGCCGCGTGCCAAGGAAGACCTGCCGGTTCCCATCCGTAATCTGCGCCGAGAGAAGCTCGTCGCCGTCCTCGATCTTGATCGCGATGATCCCCTTCTCGCGCGGGTTCCCGTACGCCGAGAGCACCGTCTTTTTGACGAGGCCGCGCTTCGTCGCGAAGAGCAAGAAGCGATCCTCGGGGAACGTGCGCGTCGTCGTCATCGCGGCCATCCGCTCCCCGTCCTCGAGCGCGAGAAGGTTCACGAGCGCCTTGCCGCGCGTGGCGGGGCCCCCGGAGGGCACGTCGTAGAGCTTCACCCAGTGGACGCGGCCCTTGTTCGTGAAAGCGAGGAGGTAGTCGTGCGTCGAGCCGACGAAAAGGTGCTCGACGACGTCTTCCTCCTTCGTCTGGGCTCCCATGCGGCCCTTGCCCCCACGTTTCTGCGCCCGGTAGACAGAAAGCGGCGTCGTCTTCGCGTAGCCCCCCCGGCTGACCGTGAGAACGACTTCCTCTTCGGCGATGAGGTCCTCTGCGGCAAGGTCGTTCGCCGCCGCGACGATCTCCGTCCGGCGCGGACGCCCGAACGTTTCCTTGATCACCGTGAGCTCGCTCCGGATGATGGCCGCGACGCGCCCGCTCTTCGCGAGGATGTCCTTCAGGTCGGCGATCGTCGCAAGGACCTCCTGGAACTCCGCCACGATCTTGTCGCGCTCGAGGCCCGTGAGGCGCTGGAGGCGCATGTCGAGGATCGCCTGCGCCTGCACGGCGTCGAGGCGCAGGAGGCCGTCGTCCGTTCGCGCGGAGGCCGAGACGTCCAGGGCGCCGGCGCCGAGAAACTTCTCGAGCGCCGCCTTCTCGACGGTGATTTCGGCACACAGGCGATCCCTGGCTTCCCCGGGATCCTTGCTGCCCCTGATGATCGCGATGACCCGGTCGAGATTCGAAAGGGCGATCGCGAGGCCGAGGAGCAGGTGGGCGCGCTCTTCCGCTTTTCGAAGGTCGAAAATCGTGCGGCGCACGACCACCTGGCGGCGGTGATCGAGGAAGTGGCGGAGAAGCTCCTTCAGGGGGAGCACGCGCGGCTGTCCGTCCACGATGGCGAGCGCATTGATCCCGAACGAGGACTGGAGCGGGGTCGCGGAGAGGAGCTGGTTCAGGACGACCTGGGCGATGGCGTCGCGCTTGACGTCCACCACCATCCGCATGCCGTCGCGGTCGGACTCGTCGCGAATCGCGGTGATGCCGTCGATCTTCTTGTCGTTGACGAGTCCCGCGATCTGCTCGATGAGCCGGGCCTTGTTGACCTGAAAGGGAAGCTCCGTCACGACGATCGACTCTCGGTCGCCCTTCTTGTTCTTCTCGATCTCCGCGCGCCCGCGCACCTGCAGAATGCCGCGGCCCGTCCTGTACGCGTCCACGATGCCCTGCCGGCCCAGGATGATGCCGCCCGTCGGAAAATCGGGCCCCGGCATCACCTCGACGAGACGGGCGAGCTCGGCGTTCGGGTCGTCGAGGAGCACGATCGCCGCGGCGCAGGCCTCGGCGAGGTTGTGGGGCGCGATCTTCGTCGCCATGCCGACGGCGATGCCCTCGGCTCCGTTCACGATGAGGTTCGGAAATTTCGCGGGCAGGACGGTGGGCTCCTGCAGGGAGCCGTCGTAGGTCAGGGCCCAGTCGACCGTTTCCTTGTCGACGTCGTCGCCGAGCATCTCCTCGGCGAGGCGCGTAAGGCGGATCTCGGTGTAGCGCATCGCGGCCGCGGAGTCGCCGTCCACCGAGCCGAAGTTGCCCTGGCCGTCCACGAGCGGCTCCGACATCGAGAAGTCCTGCGCCATCCGGACGATCGTGTCGTAGATCGCGGCGTCGCCGTGCGGGTGGTACTTGCCCATGATGTCGCCGACGAGGCGGGCCGACTTCTTGTAGGGCCGGTTGTGCCGGTTCGACTGCTCCCACATCCCGAAGAGGACGCGGCGGTGAACCGGCTTGAGGCCGTCGCGCACGTCGGGCAGCGCGCGCCCGACGATGACGGACATCGCATAGTCGAGATAGCTCCGCTTGATCTCCTCTTCGATCGAGACCGGGATCTTTTCCGTCGGGTCGATCGTGGGCGGCTTCTCGGGCGTGTCGGTCATGTCATGTGGTCCTGTCTGGCGCGGAGGGGTTCCGGGGGAAACCCGGCCTCGGGTTCCCCCGGTTCATGTCAGATATCGAGGTTCGAGACGTTGAGGGCGTTCGTCTCGATGAATTCCCGGCGCGGCTCGACGGCGTCGCCCATGAGGATTGTGAAGATCGAGTCCGCCTCGACGGCGTCCTCGACGCGAACCTGCAGCAGCCGGCGCGTCGCGGGGTTCATCGTGGTGTCCCACAGCGTCTCGGGGTTCATCTCGCCGAGGCCCTTGTAGCGGTTGATCGTGAGGCCCTTCTTCGCGCTCTCGAGGACCGCGTCGACCGCCTCGCCGAGCGTCGGGAGGACCCGCTCGTCGCCGTTCCCGTTCGTCTTCAGGCGGTAGGGGCCGTCAAGGAAGCCGTCGAGCGCGGCCGCGAGCTCGACGGCGCGCCTCATCTCGTAACCCGAGAGGAACGCGGCGTTCACGATTCCGGTCTTCGTCACGCCGTTCACGGCCTGCGTGACGTGCACCGCGAAGCCGCCGTGCTCCTCGTCGGGGACGATCGCGAACGACTCGATCACGGCCGCGAAGTCGTGCGCGGCCCGCTCGAGGCGCCCGCGGTCCTGGAGGGCGCCCGGCTCGGTCAGCTTTTGCCGCACGAGCGTCCGGACGAGCGCCTCGGGGAACCCCCGGACCGCGAGGCGCAGCATGAGAGCGCGCCAGTCCTGAAGTCCCGTCACGAGCGTCATGAGCGCCGACCCCGAGAGCGTCCGCTCCGACGGCTCGGCGGCGAGAGAGCGGTCGTCTCCGATGCGCGCGAGAAGAAAACGCGCGTACTCCTTCTCGTCCTTGAGGAAGACTTCTTTCTTGCCTTCGACGGCCCGGAAGAGGGGCGGCTGCGCGATGTAGAGATAGCCGCGTTCGATCGCCGTCCGCATCTGCCGGAAGAAGAACGTGAGGAGGAGCGTCCGGATGTGGCTGCCGTCCACGTCCGCGTCCGTCATGAGAACGATCTTGTGGTAACGGATCTTGTCCGCGTCGAAGTCCTCGCCGATGCCCGCGCCGAGGGCGAGGATCAGGGAGCGGATTTCCGCGAAGGCGAGCATCTTGTCGAAGCGCGCCTTCTCGACGTTCAGGATCTTCCCCTTGAGCGGCAGGATCGCCTGCGTGCGCCGGTCGCGTCCCTGCTTGGCCGAGCCGCCGGCCGAGTCGCCCTCGACGATGAAGATCTCCGAGA
>JBDTML010000179.1:0-2455 GCA_039934255.1 Acidobacteriota bacterium
CCGCGAGCGCCGGCTCTTCGTGGCGGCCGAGGTCGATCTGCGAGACCGGGCAGAAAGCCCGGAGGCCGTGCGCGCCGCCGATCATCACCTCGAAGCCGCCCTTGTTCCGCGCCATGACTTTTCCGGCGACGGGGATCTTTGCCTCGGAAGCGGCCCGGAGCTCGGCCTTCGTGCGATGTCCCACCGCGAGCTTGCGGCTGAGCCGCACGTCCGGCCCCGCCTTCACGACGACGGCTTCGATGCGGTCGCCGACTTTCTCGCCCTCGAGCTCCTTCAGGTCCAGGAGCGCTTCGGATTTGCCGCCGATCGAGACGAGAACGACGTCGGGGGTGATGCCTACGATGACGCCGTTCACGACCTGCCCTTCCACGAGCTTCTTCTTCGGAGAAGCCGCGTCGGCCGCGAGAGCGGCCTCGAAGGTGTTGCGATCGGCAGTTTCGGCGGCGGACGGAGAGATGAGCGTCTGGGACACGGGGATTCTCCTGGCCCGCAGGATGCGGGACCGCGGATTCTACCCGAAGCGGTTAAGATGAGACTTCTTCTCCGGCCGGCCGCCCCCGACAGCCCCGGAGGATCCCCCTGTGGAGGAGTGGAATGGCCGAACCGGGTGTCCTGACAGCCGCGGGCGCTTCGCCGTCCGAAGCCGCGACCATCGCGAGACTCGCCCCGAGCCGGGACGATCTCAGGCGGTGGTACGCGCTCATGCATCTCGGGCGGCTGCTCGACGACAAGGCTCCCAATTACCTCAAGCAGGGGCTCGGCTGGTCGTATCACGCGCCGTGCGCGGGGCACGACGGCATCCAGGTCGCCCTCGGCGTCACGTTCCGCCCCCGGCACGACTATCTCTTCCCGTACTACCGTGACCTCACGACGTGCCTCGCCGGCGGATTGTCCGCCGAGGAGATTCTCCTGAACGGGATGTCGAAGAAGGACGATGTGGCTTCGGGCGGCCGCCACATGTCGAACCACTTCGCGAAGCCCGAGATCCACATCCAGAACGTCTCGTCCTGCGTTTCGAACCACGCTCAGCACGCCGCGGGGCTCGGCCGCGCCGTGAAGACGTACGGGTCGGACGCGATCGTCTTCTGCTCGCTCGGCGAGTCGTCCACGTCCGAGGGCTATTTCTACGAGGCCGTCAACGGCGCCTCGCGCGAGAAGCTGCCCGTCGTCTTCGTCGTGCAGGACAACGGCTACGGGATCGCCGTTCCGAAGAGCGATCAGACCGCGAACCTTTTCGCCTCGGACAACTTCTCGGGTTTCCTGAACGTCAAGATCGTCCACTGCGACGGCACGGATCTCTTCGACTCGCTCCGCGGGTTGCGTGAGGCCGTGGCGTACGTGAGGTCGGGCGCGGGCTGCGCCATGGTGCATGCCGAATGCGTGCGCATCCACTCGCACTCCAACTCCGACCGGCACGAACTGTACCGATCGCCCGAAGAGCTCGCGGCGGCGAAGGCGCGCGACCCGCTGGCGCGACTCCGCCGTTCCCTCGTCGAAGGCGGGGCGTTCTCCGAAGCGGAGATCGTCGCGATCGAGAATGGGAACCGGACGACGTACGAGGAATCCGCCGACCGCGCGCGCCGCGCGCCAGACCCCGATCCGGCCTCCATTTTCGAGAACGTCTCGCCCGAGCCCTGGCTCCCCGCGGGCGACGGGCTCGCGGACACGTACGTCACGCCGGAGACCGTCGACGGCCAGCCGGCGCCCGAGATGTCGCTCATCCAGGCGCTGAACGGAACGCTCAAGGAGATGTTCCGCGAGAACCCCGACACCTACATCTGGGGGCAGGACGTCGCCTACAAGGAAAAGGGCGGCATCTTCAACGTCACGAAGGGCATGCAGCAGGAGTTCGGACCGAAGCGGGTCTTCAACGGGCCGATCGCGGAGGACTTCATCCTCGGCACTGCGGACGGTTTCTCACGCTTCGACGAGAAGATCCGCATCGTCGTCGAAGGCGCCGAGTTCGCCGACTACTTCTGGCCCGCGGCCGAGCAGATGGTCGAGATGTCTCACGAGTACTGGCGCACGAACGGGCAGTTCGTTCCGAACGTCACCGTGCGCATCGCCTCGGGCGGCTACATCGGGGGCGGCCTCTACCACTCGCAGAACATCGAGGGCTGGCTCATGACGCTCCCAGGGATCCGCGTCGTCGTCCCCGCCTTCGCGGACGACGCGGCGGGACTCCTTCGAACCTCGATGCGCTCGCGCGGCATCACGGTGTACCTCGAGCCGAAGTTCCTCTACAACTCCGCGCAGGCCAAGGCACGCGTGCCGGCGGACTTCGCCGTGCCCTTCGGCAAGGCGCGCCGCCGCCGCGAGGGGCACGACCTGACGATCGTCGCGTACGGCACACCGGTGCACTTCGCCCTGGCGGCCGCCGAGACTCTTGCGAAGGAGGGAAAGAGCGTCGAGGTTCTCGACCTCCGCTCCCTCGTGCCGCTCGACTGGGACGCCA
>JBDTML010000180.1:0-4633 GCA_039934255.1 Acidobacteriota bacterium
GCCGAGGGCAAGAACCAGCAGGCCCTCGCGATCTTCCAGACGAACGCGAAGCGCTACCCGGATCAGTGGCCGGTCCACGTCGGGCTCATGCGCGGCTACGCGGCCGTCGGCGACGCGAAGAAGGCTCTTGAGGAAGGCCGCCTCGCACTCAAGCAGGCGCCGGACGAGCCGAACAAGAAGGGAATCGCGGACGCGATCGCGAAGCTCGAGAAGGGCGACACGAAGCTCAATTAGAAGGTCCCCCCGCTGCGCTAGACTGGAGGCGTGGCGGGGGTCCCCCTGGAAGAGGCGGCGGACAAGTTCCGGGACGAGTGCGGCGTCTTCGGCATCTACGGCCACGCGGACGCGGCGAACCTGACGTACCTCGGCCTCTACGCGATGCAGCACCGCGGCCAGGAATCCGCGGGCATCGTGACCTGGACCGGTCAGCGCATGGCCGTCGAGAAGCAGATGGGCTACGTCGCGGACATCTTCGACGAGGGCCGCCTCGCGCGCCTGCCCGGACACTCCGCGATCGGCCACGTGAGGTACTCGACGACGGGCGAGTCCCGTCTCGAAAACGCGCAGCCCATCGTCTACAACACGAACAAGGGACCGCTCGCGATCGCCCACAACGGCAACCTCGTGAATGCGGATGAGCTCCGCGCCGAGCTGGAAGAAGAGGGATCGATCTTCACGACGAGCTCCGACACGGAGGTCTTCCTGCACCTGATGGCGCGGTCGCGCGTGGACGACGTCGTGGGCGCTCTCCGCGACGCGCTTTCGCGCGTCCGCGGCGCCTACTCGATCGTTCTTCTTGCGAAGAACCGCGTGATTGCCGCCCGCGATCCGCAGGGCATCCGGCCGCTGACGCTGGGCCGCCTCCGGGTCGAGGGCGAGCGCGACGCGCGCGTCGTCGCGTCCGAGACGTGCGCGTTCGACCTCATCGACGCCGAGCCCCTGCGCGACGTGGAGCCCGGCGAGATCGTGGTCTTCGACGCCGGCGGGACGGCCTCCGCATCGTTCGCGATGGGCCAGCGCACGGCCTTCTGCATCTTCGAACACGTTTACTTTTCGCGGCCGGACTCATCGGTGTTCGGGAAGTCCGTGGCCGAGTCGCGCCGCTCCTTTGGCCGGCGGCTCGCGCACGAGCATCCCGTCCCGGCCGACGTCGTCGTGCCCGTGCCGGACTCGGGCGTCTTCGCGGCGCTCGGCTACGCGGAGGAGAGCGGCATCCCCTATGGGATGGGCCTCGTGCGCAATCATTACGTCGGCCGAACGTTCATCGAGCCGAAGCAGTCCATCCGGCACTTCGGCGTGAAGGTGAAGCTGAATCCGGTGCGCTCGGTCGTGGCCGGCAAGCGCGTGATCCTCGTGGACGATTCGATCGTGCGCGGGACGACGTCCAAGAAGATCGTGAAGATGCTGAAAGCCGCGGGAGCGAGCGAGATTCACATGCGCATCTCCTCGCCCCCCACGAAGAACCCCTGCCATTACGGAATCGACACGCCGCGGCGAAAAGAGCTCATCGCCTCGACGCACGACCTCGAAGAGACCCGAAAATTCATCGAGGCCGACTCGCTCGGCTACCTCTCGCTCGACGGCATGTTCACGGCCTTCGGGCGATCCGAGAACGACTCCTGCGCGGCCTGTTTCTCGGGCCGATACCCGATTCCGCTGACCCTCCCGGACCCCCAGGCCACTCTGTTTCCCATCGACGAGCCGCACGCGGACGTCTCGGGGGAGAGACCAGCCGAGACGTTTCCGCGGCTCGTCCGCACGGCCAAGACCTGACGGACGCACCGGAGTTCACGCTTGAGAAGCGCGGCGGGAGCGTGCGTCTCCGCGTGCGCGTCTCGGCGGGTGCCTCGCGCCGCCGCGTCCTCGGCGTGCACGGAGGCGCGCTGAAGCTGTCGGTAAAGGCCCCGCCCGAGAAAGGCAAGGCGAACCGGGACGTCCTGGCGCTCGTCGCCGAGACGTTCGGCCTCGCGCCGTCGGATCTCGAGATCGTGTTCGGCGAGACGTCCCCGGACAAGGTCGTGCGAGTGCCTCTCTCCTCCGTCGAGGCCGCGCGGCGCTGGTCGGCCTTCGTCGGTGTCTCTGGACGCTGCTAGGATCCGCGCCGTGACGGAACCCCGCCCGCAGTCCTACGCGGACGCCGGCGTCGACATCGACGCGAAGATGGGGGCCGTCGCCCGCGCGAAGGATGCGATCCGCTCCACGTTCACGAAGGGCGTCGTGGGCGACGTCGGCGGCTTCGGAGGGCTCTTCCGTCCCGATTTCACCGGGATGATCGACCCGCTCCTCGTGGCGTCGGCGGACGGCGTGGGCACGAAGGTGAAGGTCGCCATCGCGGCAGGCATTCACGGCACGGTCGGACAGGATCTCGTGAATCACTGCGTGAACGACATCCTCGTGCAGGGCGCGAGCCCGCTCTTCTTCCTCGACTACTACGCGACCGGAAAGATGCGGCCGGAGGTCGTCGGGGAGGTTCTCGAGGGCCTAGCGCTCGCCTGCCGGCAGAACGGCTGCGCCCTCCTCGGGGGCGAGACGGCGGAAATGCCCGGGATGTACGCGGAGGGCGACTACGACCTCGCGGGGACGATCGTCGGGGCCGTGGACCGGCCCAAGCTTCTCGACGGAACGAAGGTGAGAGAGGGCGATCTGCTCATCGGTCTGCCTTCCTCCGGCCTGCACACGAACGGCTATTCGCTCGCCAGGAAGATTTTCTTTGAAGGTTTAGGAATGGCTCCCTCGACCGAGGTGCCGGAGCTCGGCGGCACGACCGTCGCCTCAGCGCTTCTTGCCGTGCACCGGAGTTACCTCAAGCCCGTCTTACCACTCGTAGAAAACCTTCTTCTATCCGCGATGTCGCACATCACCGGCGGCGGATTCCCGGACAACGTTCCCCGCGTTCTGCCTCCGGAACTTGACGTCGTCATCCACCCGGACGCGTGGAGCTGGCCCCCGCTCTTCCGGTTCCTGATGGACAAGGGGCGCATCCCGCCGGCCGAGATGCTGCGCGTTTTCAATTGCGGCATCGGAATGGTCCTCATCGTCCCGCCGGCCCGCGGCCTCGAGGTGAAGACAAAGCTCGACGCGAGCGGCGAGGACTGGAAGCAGATCGGACGCGTTCAGAAGGGCGCGCGTACCGTTCGCTTCGCCTGAACGGTGAGCGCCTCCGCCCCATTTCCCCGTCCCCTCTGTCCGCTGCCGGCCCGGCTCGCGGTGCTCCTCTCGGGGCGGGGCTCGAACTTCGAGGCTCTGGCGGAGGCCAGCGACCGAGGGGAGTTCCCGGGACGGATCGTTCTCGTCGTTTCGGACGTGCCGACCGCGGCAGGACTCGAGAAGGCGAGGTCGCGAGGGATTCCTTCGAAGGTGATCGGAGCGGGTCCGCGGGCGACGCGTGTCGAGCGGGAGGCGGAGCTCGCCGCGGCCCTCGCGGAGTCGCGCGTCGATCTCGTCTGTCTCGCGGGGTTCATGAGAATCCTCTCGCCGGAGTTCCTCGCGCTCTGGCCCCTCAGGATCCTCAACGTCCACCCGTCGCTCCTGCCGGCCTTTCCCGGGCTGCACGCGCAGGAACAGGCCGTGCGGTACGGAGCGCGCGTGTCGGGCGCGACCGTCCATTTCGTCGACGTGGGGACGGACACCGGCCCCATAGTCGCGCAGTCGGCTGTCCCGGTCCTCGAGCACGACGACGCGCTCTCTCTCGCGGCTCGCACTTTGCCGGTCGAGCACGCGCTCTACGTCTCTTCCGTCCGCCGGGTGCTGGAGGGCGGGTGGCGGGTCTCGGGCCGATCCGTAGCGTTTCAGGAGCCTGCGCCAATTTAAGAATCCCACTTTCGAGGGATTGCCCCTGGTCCACCAATTCCGTACCTTGTGTTCAGCTTCAAAAAGAAGGTGACATGATTGCGGCGGTCGGGAGACCCCGCCCTCAGAAGGCGTTCTTTTTCAATAGTTTGAGTCGCATCCGACCGGTGCGACGGGTTCTTTAGAAGAGAGTCTTTTCGCACATGGGGCTCGGTTCGAGCGGGGAAGCCCGGGTCGCCCTCAACCCGGCTTCCGCCCCGGTGCCTGCCGGGACCCAAGATTCCTAGAGCCCCTGTGCATTCTTTGCCTTGGTTTCTGTGCAATCCCCTTGACGCAAGGCGCTTCGTGACCTATCTTCCCATCCCCCGCGCTGGGCGGCGTGGGGTGCGTTCTTTGGCGTTTACTCGGCTTTCGTCTCCGAATGGTGGCCAGGCCGGTAAAATACAGAAAAATAGAGAAAAAAGTGAAGTTCCTTTTCACTTTCCACTTGACGCCAAATAGCGCTTCTGCCAGTATCCGCCTCCCTGCCGCTGGACGGCGCCGGTTCCTTGAAAACTGAACAGAGACATCAGTACGCGTCTGCGGAAGCAGATGCGGATTGAACAGTTTACGTGAATCCTTTGAGGAGCTTTTCGGCGACCGCAAGGTCGACGGTGAGCTTGAAGCCAAAAGGGGCTCCTGGGCGCAAGCTCGGGTTTCCCGGAGCACTTCTAAACCAGCTCCGAAACCGCAGCGAGACGGGCGCAAGCCTGGCGCGATGCCGACTTCCTTCGGGACGTCGTAAAACATAGAGCCTGAACTTCAAAACTTCAGAAAAAAACTGGAGAGTTTGATCCTGGCTCAG
>JBDTML010000181.1:0-5038 GCA_039934255.1 Acidobacteriota bacterium
CGACGCTCGTCTGCGCGGCTCCCGTCTTCGGACAGGCCCCGAAGCCCGCGGCTGCCTCGGCCGTCCCCTCGACCTCGAGCACTCCTTCCGGATTCCCGCAAGCCTCGAACATCGACCTTTCGATCACCGGCAGCACGAACGCGCGCCGCCCGCTCGCGATCCCGATGACGATCGCGCCGCTCCAGCCGGAGCTCCAGACGAAGGCCGTGGACCCGTTCTACACGACCCTGTCCGACGACCTCGCGGGTTCGGGCGTGTTCGTCGTGGCCGATCCGTCGCTTTACCCGAAGGGCCTGCGCCCCCCTCGGAACCGCGAGGAGGGCGATGCGTGGAAGGCCGCCTCGGCCCAGTTCCTCCTGGACACGCACCTTTCGCCAGACGGCGGGAACGTGATCGTCGAGGCCTTGTTGTGGGATCTCGCCACGCTCAAGTCCATTCTGAGCAAGAAGTACACCGGCGAGCCCCGCGCCGCGCGCCGCATCGCCCACACGCTGGCCAGCGACCTCGTGCGTCAGTTCACGGGCAAACCCGGCCCCTTCCTCACGAGAATCGCCTTCTCCTCCGACCGCGACGAGGCGCGCGTGAAGGAGGTCTACACGATGGACTTCGACGGCGAGAACCAGCGGCGGATCACGAGCTCCCGCACGTTGTCACTCGCGCCGGACTGGTCGCCGGACGGCGCGAGGCTCGTCTACCAGTCCTACGAGAGGGACACTCCGGGCCTGTGGCTGATCGGGAAGGACGGAACCGACAAGAGGCCCATTCCGGTCCCGACCCAGCTCAACGCATCCCCATCGTTCTCCCCCGACGGCAGGACAATTGCGTTCTGCGGCAGCGTGCGAGGCAATACCGAGATTTACACCGTTCAGACGGACGGCTCCGGGCTCAAGCGCCTCACCGAGAACGCGGCGATCGATTCGACGCCACGCTGGTCCCCGAACGGCCGCGAGCTCGCCTTCACTTCGAACCGGCAGGGATCACCCCAGATTTTCATCATGGATCTCGAAGGCGCGAACGTCCGGCGGGTGACTCAGGCCGGCAACTGGAACGACGAGGCCGCGTTCTCTCCGGACGGCGGGCGCCTCGCATTTGCCTGCCGGAACGAGGGCGATTTCCAGATCTGCGTGATGGATCTCCTCTCGGGCAGGACCGTGCAGATTTCGAGCGGCTCCGGCGCCCACGAGGGACCGACCTGGTCCCCCGACGGGTCGAAGATCGCCTGGGAAGTGCAGCGTGGAAGCTCCACGCAGATCGCCATCGGCAACGCCGACGGCAGCGGAACCGCGCGGATCGTGACTTCGTCCGGGAACAATTATTCCCCCTCGTGGGTCAAGACGCTAGAATAGAAGGCCCACGGGGAGTTGCCGTTCGGCGTTTCCCCCAAACCCTGCAACTAACGGAGGCTCGATTCAATGAAGCAGTCCCTCAAGGCCGGTTCCATCACCCTCGCCGCGGTCGCGTTCGTCGTGGCGTGTTCCAGCAAGCCACCTGCCGCACCGCTGCCCGCGCCAACGCCCGCCCCCGTTTCGACGCCCACCGTCGTGACGGTGGAGCCGGTCGCAACGCCCACGCCCAAGCCGACGCCAAGGGTCGACGCGGACAGCATCGCGAACCGCTCGATGAGCGAGCTGAGCGGCATGCTCAAACCCGCGTTCTTCGACTACGACAAGGCAGACATCCGAGGCGACGCGCGCGACGTCCTCGCCGCCGACGCGACCTGGCTGAAAAAGTATCCCTCCGTGATGTTCACGATCGAAGGCCACACCGACGAGCGTGGCACGGCCCAGTACAACCTCGCCCTCGGCGACCGCCGCGCGAACGCGGCGAAGGACTACCTTGTCTCCCTCGGCGTCGACGCGTCGCGGGTCAAGTCCGTTTCGTACGGCAAGGAACGTCCCTTCGCAACCGGGCATGACGAAGACGCGTGGCAGAAGAACCGTCGCGCCAACTTCGTCGTGACCGCGAAGTAGCCGGGGAGGACGTGAACGGCGAGCGCGCCTCGCGCGCCATTCGTTTCCTGGCCGCCGCGGGGTTTCTCGCGGCGGCCGCCGGCTGCGTCAGCAGCAGCGACATCGACGGCCTTCACAAGCACCTCTCGACGGTCGAGAAGGAAGTCGACGTCGTCGCGAAGCAATCGTCGTCCAAGGATGAAGTCGCGAAGCTGAGCGAGAGGCTCGCGAAGCAGGCGGAGACCCTGCTGCGCTCGAATGCCGATCTCGGCACGAAATTCGACGATCTGACGCGCGAGATGCAGGCCCTCGCCGGCAAGCTCGAGGACGCCAACCGGCGTCTCACGCAACTTTCGCAGCAGATCGCGGAGTCGCAGGCGCGTGGGGGCTCGTCCGCCGTGCCCGCGACCTCGCCGGCGGTTCCCGGACCGGGCGGAGCGCCTGCGGGCGTGCTCCCCGCGGTTCCCGCCGCCGGCGCGGGTGCGGCCCCCGTCGCGGCGCCCGGTGCTGCTGGCGTCCCTGCGCCCCGCGGCGGCGGCATCACGCCCGCCGACCTCTTCGCGCAGGCCACGGCCGACTACCAGCGCGGCCGCTACGATCTGGCCCGACAGGGTTTCGAGGACTACGCCGAGAAGTTCCCGCGCACCGACCTGTCGGACGACGCGCTCTACTGGGCAGGCGAATGCTGGATGGCACAGAAGAAGGCTCGTGAAGCGATCCCCGCGTTCGACAAGCTCTTCCGCTCGTATCCCCAGAGCGACAAGGCCCCGGCCGCCCACCTCAAGAAGGGCATCGCCCACCTCGAGCTCGGCGAGAAGGCGCAGGCCATGGTCGAGCTGAATTTCGTCGTCAATCAGTATCCCGGCTCCGACGAGGCCAAGAGCGCGCGCCAGCGCCTGAAGTCCCTCGGCGGCGACTCCCGCTGACTCGCAGAGTCAAAGAAAGGCACACCCGAACTCCATGGCCAACACCAAGCAAGCGAAGAAGCGCGCCGCGCAGAGCGACCGCCGCCGGGTTCGCAACCGCTCCGTCGTGACGAAGGTCCGAAACGTCGTGAAGAACCTTCGCAAGACGGCGGAGACCGAAGCCGCGAAGGTCGGCGAGCTCCTCTCCAACGCGGTTTCCGACCTGGACGTCGCCGTCCGCAAGGGCGTCCTTCACAGGAAGACGGCCTCCCGCCTGAAGTCGCGGATCTCCAAGACCGTGAACAAGGCGAAGAAGGCCGCTGCGAAGAAGTAGAGGCTCCTAGAACCCTTCCAGGATCGTCGTGACGAGGTTCTGGGCGAACGGGCGGGCCATTGCGTCGATGGCCTCCCGTTCCCGGTCGTAGTAAGAGCTCGCGCTCGACGGCACCGCGTACGGTTGCCGGAACAGGTACGCGGGTTCCGCGAAGATCGGCTTGTCGGTCGCTTTCTCCGTGAGGACGAACCTCCCCGTCACGGTCACCTGATACTCGACGGCGATCCCGTTCGTGTCGAAACGCACGGGGGTGACGGTGCAGGACGTCAGGTTCCCGGTCAACTCCGCGTCCGCCACCCCACGGTCGGCAACCGGCTTCAGGCGGCCCCGGACGGACAGTTCGCGGAGGATCGCGTCCGTGAGTCTCGACTCGAGGCCGACGACAGTCGTGTCGTTGACGAACTGCTTCACGTAGACGGTCTTTACCGTCGCGGGCAGGGCGCTCGAGCCGGTGCCGACGAGCGCATAGCCGCAGCCGGAGAGATTCAAAAGAGAGAGACAAAGAAGAGGAAGAGAGAAGAGGAAGATTTCTTTGAATGGTGGAGAGAGAGAAGCGCGGCGAGGCCAGCGCCCCGCGACGAACGCCCGCCCGCGACCATTCGAAGCAAATCTTTTCTCCGAACTCTTTTGTCTCACTTGACCACGATGTTCAGCAGGCGGTCCTGCACCCAGATGGTCTTGACGCGTTGCTTGCCGTCGAGCCACTTCGCGATGACCGGATTTGTTTCAGCGACCGCGACGGCGTCTTTCTCACTCGTTCCTCTTCGCAGCCTGATCTCGGCCCGGACCTTCCCGGAAATCTGCACCGCGATCGACGCGGATTCTTCCACCGCGAGCGCCGGGTCGAAGGCCGGCCATCCGGACACGAGCAGACTTTTCCGGCCACCCAGCCGCTCGTTCAGCTCCTCGGAGAGATGAGGGGCGATGGGATGGAGCATCGTGACGAACGTACGGAGGGTCGTCGCGGTCTCCCCCGCGTCTCCGCCTGCTTCGGCAGCAACGGTCGTCGCATGGTTGAGGAACTCCATGAGGTGCGCCACGGCTGTGTGGAAGGAGAACGCGCGGAAGTCTTCCGTGATTCTCTTTACGGCCATGTGGCGCGCGCGCGCGGCGGGTGTGTCGGCTTTCTCGGGCTGGCCCTGTGGATCGGCGCCGGTTTGGAGGAAACGGTCGACCGTGCCCCGGACCCGCCACAGGAAGCGCTCGGGGCCGCTGATCCCTTCGTCGTTCCACTCGGAGTCCTTCTCCGGTGGTCCGAGGAAAAGCACGAACGCCCGGACGGCGTCGGCCCCCTTCTCGGCGATGAGCGGGTCGAGAGAAACGGCGTTGCCGCGCGACTTGGACATCTTCTCCACGCGCCCCGTCGGGGACTGGCGCGTGATCATGCCCTGGTTGAAGAGCGCAGAGAACGGCTCCTCGAACGTCACGAGCCCGAGGTCCTTCAGGATGCGCGCGAAGAAGCGCGCGTACAGGAGATGCAGGATGGCGTGCTCGATCCCTCCGATGTACTGGTCGACCGGCGTCCATTCCCTGGCGATCGCGGGGTCGAAAGGCGCCCGGTCGTTCTTCGGGTCGACGTAGCGGAGGTAATACCAGGACGAGTCGACAAAGGTGTCCATCGTGTCCGTCTCGCGGCGCGCGGGACCGGAGCACCGGGGGCACGTCGTGTTCACGAACGAGGCGACCTTTTCGAGGGGATTGCCGCCGGTGCCCGTGAACGGCGCGTCGGCCGGCAGGACCACCGGCAGGTCCTTCTCGGGAACCGGCAGCCAGCCGTCCTTCTCGCAGTGAATCATGGGAATCGGCGTTCCCCAGTAGCGCTGGCGGGAGATGAGCCAGTCGCGGAGGCG
>JBDTML010000182.1:0-19236 GCA_039934255.1 Acidobacteriota bacterium
TTCCCGTGGGGATCTCCCTCGGCTTCATCGGCCTCGTCCTCGCCGTCTCCGTCGTTGCGTCGCTCCTCGCGACGCGCCGTTAAACTGACTCAGCGCCGGATGCCTAACAGCATTCCGTCGAGCGTGGGCATGCATACCGTGTCGAAGGCCTCGCGCGCCTCCTCGTGGAAGCGGCGCATGGCCTTCGCCTCGTCCGAGTCCTCCAGCAGCCGCCCGAAGAGGAACGCGTTGTCTCCGACGAGGAGGCCGCCCGGGCGAACGTTCCTCGCCGCCCAGCGTCCGTAGCCGTCGTAGTTGCGCTTGTCGGCGTCGATGAAGACCGCGTCGAAGGGGCCCTTCGCGTCGAGCGTCGGGAGGACGTCGAGGCCCGCGCCCACGAGGACCGTGACCCGCGAGCTCTCCCCCGCCGCCTCGAGGTTTTCCCGCGCCACGCGCGCGTGCTTCGGGTCGAACTCGATCGTCCAGAGGTGGCCGTCTTCAGGCAGCGCCCGCGCCATGACGAGCGCCGAGTAGCCCGCGAGCGTCCCGACCTCGACGACCTTTTTCGCTCCCGCGAGTCTCAGGAGGAGAGCCACGGCCTTCGCTTCGGACGCCCCGAGCTGGATCGCGGGCATGCCGTGCGCCGCCGGAGCGTCGAAGGCGCGCGCCACGCCCGCGTCGTGCGGCGCATGCGTCTCAGCGACCCAGTCGAGGATCTCCCGCGTCGCGTACGAAAGTCCCGAGCGGGAATCCTTGTCTGCCATCAGAGGCTCCGTCCCTCTTCGACCCTCGAGGCAATCTTCAACGGACGGCAGCCTCAAGAAGCGTCAGCGTGCCGGCGTCGCCGTCCAGCTCGGCCATGACGCCGAGGGGGAGCGTGGCTTTGTCGGGTACGTGCCCGAACACGAGGTTCGCGACGACGGGGATGCCGAGCTTCCCGAGGCGATCCTTGCAGACCTCCTGCCACGTCCACTGTCCGTAGCCCGAGTAGCTCGGCTTGTAGTCGCCCGGCGTGCAGTGCGCGAACTTCCCGAGCGCGACGCCCGCGAGGCCGGAGAGCTTTCCGGTCAGGAGGAACTGCGTGAGCCAGCGGTCGATGCGGTACGGGTCCTCGCCGACCTCCTCGAGGAAGAGGATGCGGCCCTTGAGCTCCGGCTCGAACGGCGTCCCGACGAGCGTCGAGAAGACGCTGATGTTGCCGCCCACGAGGCGGCCCTTCCCCTTGCCGGGCGCCAGCTTGTAGATCCAGTTCTCCTTGTCCAGGACGATCCCGCGCTCCTTCGCGCCGGGCCTCGGCTCCGGGGGCGCGCCGACGCGGCCCGCGGGCTGCGCCGTCATGAGGACGCGCTTGAACTCGGCCAGCGTGTAATCCGTCTGGACTTCCGAGCCCACCGGGCCGTGAAACGTGACGAGGCCCGTGAGCCGATGGATCGCGTTCAGGAGCGCTGTGATGTCGCTGTAGCCGCAGAGGATTTTCGGGTTTTTCTTGATCGACTCGTAGTCGAGGAGCGGGAGGATGCGCGACGCGCCGTACCCGCCGTGCAGGCAGAGGATCGCGTCGACCGAGGAGTCCGCGAACGCGGCGTTGATATCGGCGGCGCGGTGCTCGTCGGGGCCGGCGAGGTAGCGCGTCGATTCCCCCACATGCGGGAAGACCTTGGGCTTGAAGCCGAGCGCCTTGACGATCTCGACGCCCCATTCGGTGTCCGCGAGATTCCCGCCGGCGGAGGACGGCGTCACGATCGCGACGGTCATCCCGGGCTGGAGCGCCTTCGGGAAGACCGGCTCGGGCGGCTTCTCGGCGTACTTCTGGAGCGCGGCCTGCGCGGAGAGTGGGAACCCCGCAATGAGCGAGGCGAACGAGACTTCTTCCAGGAACGCGCGTCGGCTGGTCGGCATGCGGGGATTCTAGGGCCGCGCGTGGACGGCGCCGGTCCGAACTATTTTCCGACCCTGGGGGCGACGATCTTCGCTAAATCGACCACGATTTGCTTCGCCTGCGCGGGGGTCTTGGCTCCGGCAACGGAGACGCGCAGCTGGACACGCGGACCTTCGAAGTCGCCCGAGACGGCGCCCATGTCGGGCCGCGTGCTGTAGAAGATGGCATCCTTGCCGATGCCCGGCACGGTCTCGACCTTGGCCTTCGGCTCCATCTTCTTCATCGTGGCCTCCCACCCCCGTACGGTGGTTTGGGCGTCTCGCGGCTCGAGGTCGACGCTGATCTGCAAATCGCCGCCCTCCTGAGCGAACGAGATCTGAGTGGGCATTGGCTTCCAACCGTCCTTGAATTTCGCGGCGGTCACTTTCTCCACTTCGGCCTTGGTCACGAGCTTGGAGGGGTCCTGCCCGAAGGCGACGTCGGACGCGAAGAGAAAGGTGCCGAGGACGACAGCGAGCGCACGTGCAAAAGGTCTCATGCAGTCGATTCTGTGGTTTTCGGGGTGACGCTGTCAACGAGTCCTGGCGCGCTTCGTCCGCGCGTCAAGCCGCGCGCCACGGGCCCGGCACGACCCGGCGGACGGCGGCGAGGATCAGGAGCGCGGCCCCGAACGTCGCGACGATCGCGGCGCCGGTCGGGAGGTCCAGTTTGAAGGAGAGCCAGACGCCGACGGCCGACACGACGACGCCCATCGTCCATCCGATCGCGAGGCGGACGCCGAGGCGCTCCGAAAAAAGCATAGCCGCCACGGATGGCACGATCAGAAACGAAAAGACGAGGAGGACGCCCGCGATCGCGACCGAGCTCGTGACGACGAAGCCGAAAGACGCGTAGAACAGAAAGTCCCAGAATTTGACGTTCCAGCCGCGGCGGACCGCCTCGGGCTCGTTCCGCGAGATGAGGAGGAATCGGTCGCGGAAGACGAAGTGGAAAACCCCGACGAGCGCGTAGAGCGCCGCGGTCTTGGCGAGCTCCGGCCACGACACCGACAGGATGTTCCCGACGAGCATCTCCTTGAGGTGCTCCGTCTCGCGCGTCGCCTTCGACATCACGAGGACCGCGCACGCCGCGGAAACGGCGTAGGCGATCCCGATGATCGCCTCCTGCGGAATGCGCGTCCTGCCGTGCGATTTCGTGAGAGCAAAGACCGCGGCCCCGAAAAGCGTGAAGGCGAGCGAGAACGCGTACGCGCCGTTCGAGTGCATCTCGTAGCCGGCGAGATAGCCCACCGTCCCACCGAACGCCGCGATCTGCGCGAGCGAGAGGTCCACGAAGATGACCCCGCGCTCGACGACGTGGACGCCGAGGTACGAGTGGATCCCGGTCAGGATGAGGCTCGCGACGAACGCGGGGAGCAGGATCTCGAAGACGGTCATTTCCTCTTCTCCAGCGCGCTCTTCTCCAGAGCCGCGACGATCTTCTCGATGTCGACGTCGAAGAGGGAAAGGTAGTCCTTCGCGGCCGGCTCGCCGCCGACCGAGGGCGGGATCACGACGACCGTCGCGCCCGTCTTGCTGGCGACGAAATCGGGGTCTTTGCGGTCGAAGTAGACCTCCATGAGGATGAGGGGCACCTTCCGCTCGCGCATGAGGTTGATGATCTCGAGCTTGTGCTGGGGAGACGGCGGGATGCCGGGCTTGGGCTCGAGGAACCCGACGACGTCGAGCGAGAACGCCTTCGCGAAGTTCGGCCACGAGCTGTGGTACGTCACGATCTTCGTGTTCTTCCAGGGCGCGAGGCGCCCCGCCCATCGCGTCTCGGCCGCTTTCAGCTTCGCTTCGAAATCCGAGAGGTTCCTTGCGTAGGCGGCCGCGCCCGCCGGGTCGAGAGCCGTCAGCTTCGCCGCGATGGCTCGCGCGATGACGCGGCCGTTCGCGGGATCCAGCCAGTAATGCGGGTTGCCGTATGGATGGACGTCGCCCATGGCTCGCGTCACCTGTCCGGCGGGCTTGTCCAGGATGTCGCAGCCGGCGGACGCGTCGAGGTATCCCGCGCCCGTGGGACGGATCTTTTCGTTGCGCGCCTGGTCGAGGAGGGGCGGCAGGTACCCGATCTCGAGCTCGAGGCCCGCGACGATGAGGACGTCCGCGTCGTGGAGCTTCAGGACGAACGACGGCTTCGGTTCGACGAAGTGCGGGTCCTGGTAGCCCTTCGCGAGCGCGTCGGTCTCGACACGGTCGCCGCCGATCGTCTGGGCGAGCGACGAGAAATCCGACAGCGTCGTGACGACTTTCAGCTTCTTCGCTTCGGCGGAAGAAGTGAACAGGAGGAGAGAAACACAGATGAGTAAGAAGGAGAAAGAGGAAGAGAGAACCGAAGAATTTCTTAGAAGGTGCCCTTTGCGGGCCGCGGGGGCCGGGCTCGCGAGCAACGGCCGAGCGGCGGCGAGCCGCCCAATTACCTTTCTAAGCAAATCTTTTTCTCTTCCTGTCTTCATATTTCTTCCTCTCATGGTCAGAAGGGGTGGGCGCCGTGGGCGCCGATGGCGAACTGGACCTGCACGAGGAGCTCCGTCGCCGTGTGTGGGTCGAGGCCGGCGCGTTCGTAGCGGTTGCGGCGGAGCTGGGCCCGGACCATCGAGAACTCCGACGGCGAGAAGGTCAGTATCGCGGAGTCGCCGCGGTCGCGGAGCGTCGCATCGTCCGCGTGATCCGACTCGTCGTGCCGGTAGCCGGCGTTCCAGCGGCGCCCGAGCTGGTACTGGGCGAGGGCGTACCAGCCATCCGCGCGCACCGTCGTCCCCACGGCGTTCTCGCGCTCGGAGGTCATCCACTCGCCCCGCACGAGGAGCGACCGATAGAGTCCCTGGCGAAGCGGCTTCCAGCGAAACGAGAAGTCGACACCGGCCAGGGTCGTGTGGAGGGCCGGTCCTTCAACCCCGTTCCCTCGCGTCCAGGAGCCCCCGACTTCGAGGTTCGTGGACTCCGAGAGGTCCCTGTATGCCTTGAGGTGGAAGAGCGGCTCGACGTCGTTGCGGGTCTCAGCCTCGAAGAGGTTCTCCGAAGTGCCGCGAAGGAGCTGGGCGGTGGCTTCAAGAAAGATTTCGGACGGCATCGGGACGAGGCGCGCGACCGAGATCCCGGAGTCGTTGATCCCGTCCTCGCCGCCGAGAAGATTCAGCATCACGAGGGGCGTGTCCGCGTACTGGCGGACGTGCGGATGCTCGGTGTTCACCTTCCCGAACGCGCCCTTGAACTTGCCGACCTTTGCGACAAGCTCGCCGGGAAGCGTCAGGAACGTGATGTATCCCTCCTCGATTCCGACGTCTCCCCTTTCGCTTCCGAAGCTCGCGAAGAAGTCCGCGCGCGCGAAGGGGTCGACGATTGCCGAGAGCCCGATCTCCGACTCCTTGAGCAAGAGACTCGGCCTGTTATCGACGGAGTTGTGGCCGACGAAGCCGAGCGCGTTGCCGATGACGGAGATGTTCGGGTTGAAAACGTTGCCCGTCTGCGAGGCGGATGGCGTCGTTTGTGCGGCCGCCGGTCCCGCCGCCAGGGCGAAGAGACCAAAGAGAAAGAGTTCTGCGAATGGAAAGAGGGGCGCGCCTGCGCGTCTCCCAGGATCTTCTTTCAAAGGAATTCCCTTCTAGTGCGTGACGAATGCCCGGACGCGGCGCGTCCGGACGGGCGGCGTCTACGCGACCGAAGGAGGTGAGCGTCCGGTGAAACCGGGGAGGACCGGAGCGGGCGCCGCCGAGTCCGCGAGCGTCTCGGGCGACGGGCGCGCTGCGGGCGGCAGGAGGAAGACGGGAGCGGACGCCGGCGGCAGCAGGTTCGCGACTGCGCACGCCGCGCACGCGTGCTCGTGCTGCGGGACGAACGGCGCGTGGTTCGGGTGGTCGGGGTGGAAGAGCTGCGTGCCGTGGGAAAGCGCCTCGATGCCTTCGACGTGCCCGAACGCCCCGCCCAGCGCCAGCGGCGCGAGCAAGGCGAGGACGGCGGCGCGGAGGAAGCGGGCTCTCACGGCTGAGAAGTCTACGCTCCCGGCCCCCGCGGGGTTTCGAGGCTACTTCACCGGGCTCATGCCGAGATAGCTCCCGTCGCCCGTCCCCTGCCCCGGCGCAGCGCCGTCGTTGACGACACCGTAGACGAGGAAGGGCTGATAGTTGCCGGCGGGCGCTCGCACACGCACATATCCGTTACGAATTCCGAAGGACGCGAGCGCGGAGTTCAGTTGCTGCCAGTCCGACAGCCGGTCGTACAGAGAAACCACCGAGGATCCCCGAAGGAGGCCAAAGTCGCCGTCGAAGAAGTCGACGGCGAAACGGCTGGGCGCCGAATTGTTCGAAGGGCCGCCGAGCGGAGGATCGACGATCGCGAGCGCGAGATTCGACCGGTTCAAGCCGTCCTGCTTAAGCCCGTAGACCCACGCTTCGGCCAGCGGTGCGTCGTCGCGAGTGATGCCGGCGTAAGACACGCCGAAGGTCCCAGCTCCGGCAGAGGCCGACGACGTGCGCGCGCCCGCGAAGAATGCGGCCGGCGGGCCGGTGTTGAAATCGCCCAGAAGGCCCGTTCGGGTTCTCACCCGCAACGAGCCTGCTGACGTCGCCCCGGGGGCGGCCGCCCGGAGGGAAACGAGGACAGACGGGAGTATCCGCTGCTCGAACGCCGTCAGGGTCAGTTCCTGGGAGGCGTAGCCCTCGCCGAGGCGGGCCCCGAGACGGTCGTTGTATTCGACGCGCAGGAGCAGGAGAGCGCTCGTGGGATTCGTCAGGACAAGCTCCGTCGAATACGAAGGCGTCTCGACCACCGCCGGGATCGTCAGAACGGACGTCCGGCGGTCCGCCGCGACCGGTGAGACGAACGCGCCGTCGCCCGTCACGTTGTCGTTCACGACGGCGTACGCGTAGAAGGGATCCGTGCCGGAGACGCGCTCGACGGTCGCCCAGCCGTTCGTGAAGCCCGCAGAGGCGAGGACGTGGTTCAGCTGCATCCACTGCCCTGGGGCGAGCGAGACCGCCGCGAGCGTCACGTTCCGTCCGTCGCCCGCGTCGCCGCTGAAGACGGTGACACGAAGGGTGAGCGGGTTTCCCGTCGCCGGATCGCCCGCGTTGATCAACGCGAGGTTGGTCCGGAGCGCCGCGTTCTCCCTGAGGCCGTAGAACGCGACCGGGGCGTCCAGGAGATCGTTCGGTCCAATCGCCGGATAGGAGAGACCGGCGCGGCCGGACGGAAGCACCGCAAGCGTCCGCACGGAGGCGAAGCCCGCGTCGCCCGACGAGAGGCCGGAGAACGCGAGGCGCAGCGTCCCGCCCTGGTCTCCGAGCGGAATGAACAAGCCGTTCTGTCTCAGCCACTGAAAAACGTCCGTGTAGACGAGCTGCCGGCCAGCGGGCACGGTGGTCAGGAGCGAACCGCTGCCGGTCGAGCCGAGCGCATTCGAGGCCGTGAACGTCACGACCACGGACGCGTCCGTCGTCCCGCGATTTCCGAGCGTGAGCTCCGAAAGGAAGCGTGCGCCGTTCACGCCGGACGCGTCGACGACGACGGGCACGGTCAGGACGGACAGCGGGCCGTCGGCATCCACGAGGCGATAGAGCGTGCCCGAAGTGCCGTCCACGGCGTAGATCTCGCCGTCGTCGTCCTCCCCGAAGCTCGTGAAGGCGTAGCCGGGCTTCAGGAGCTCATGCGTCTCCCAGCCCGAAGGGCCGTCTCGGAGGCCCCAGAGCCGGCCGCTGCAGTAGTCCGCATAGAAGTACATGCCGTTCAGGCGCGCGAAGTCGCGCCCGCGGTAGACGAACCCGCCCGTGATCGAGCAGTTGCCGCCGCCGTGCCCGTACTCGGCCACGGGAAGCGTGATGCCCGCGAAGCTGCAGCCCGTCGCCGGGTTGTAGCAGTGGGCGCCCTCGGTGACCCGCCACCCGTAGTTCGCGCCGCCCGCGAAACCGGCCGGCTGGACGTCGACCTCCTCCCAAGCGCCCTGCCCGACGTCACCGGTGAAGAGGTCGCCGGTCTTCCGGTCGAACGAGAACCGCCACGGGTTGCGGAGGCCATACGCCCATATCTCGGGAAGCGAAGAGAAAGAGGAAGATCCTGCGAATGGGTTGGATGGCGGGATGCCGTACGGCGAGGCCGAGCCCCGCACGTCGATTCTAAGAATCTTTCCCAGGAGACTTCGGAGGTTCTGAGCGTTGTTGTTCGGATCGCCGGCCGACCCTCCGTCTCCCATTCCGACGTACAGATAGCCGTCCGGCCCGAATGCGAGCTGGCCGCCGTTGTGGTTCGCGAACGGCTGCGCGATCTTAAGTGTCTCCGTGACCGGCCCCGCGCTGTCCGGAACCGAGGCGCACCGCCAGATCGCGGTGTCGCCGTTCACGTCGGTGTAGTCGATGTAGAGGAGCTTCGGGCTCGGCCCCGGGGGGAACGCGATCGAGAGAAGGCCGCGCTCCACGCAGCAGCTCACGCGGTCCCGGACGTCGAGGTACGGCGTCGGCAAAACGACGCCGTCCTTCACGATCTTCACGAGTCCCCGCTGCTCGACGACGAAGAGGCGGCCCGAGCCGTCGCGCGCGCTTGTGACCTGCGTTGGGCTCGAGAATCCGCCGGCGACGCGGGTCAGCGCGACGCGCGGCCATGGGGCCGCGGCGAGCACCGAGGCGAGAACCAACGAGACCATGAGCCCTCCCGAAGCGTAGTGTCGGGAACTCGAGTCTCCCTACGCGTAGTGCTTGAGGGCTGCCGCTTCGTCGTCGAACACGTCGAAGACCGGGAGGAGCTCGGAGAGGTGCAGGCTCTTGCGGACCCGCTCGTGCAGGTTCAGGAGCTTCAGCTTCGCGCCGAAGCGCTCGCTGATCTTCAGGCTCGCCACGAGCTCGCCCGTGCCCGCGCTGTCGATGGCCGCGACCTCGGAGAGATTGAGAAGAATCTTCTTCCACCCCTCGGCGAGGAGCTCGTTCACGACGTTGCGGAGGATCTCGTCACCGACGCCCGCGAGGAGCTTCCCCTGGAGGTCGACGATCACGACGTCCTTCGCCTTGCGGACTTCCACGTGCATCAAGCGGATCGTACCGCGAAGCCGCGAAGCTGGCAGAATCGCCGCCCCATGAGCCCATCGACCCTCCACGACGGCCTCGAGGCGCTGCGGGCCGACCGCGCCCACGAACCCGCCGCTTCGAGCGCCGTCTCGCGTCTCGCGTCCACATTCGGCACCCCGCTCTACGTTTACGACCGCGCGACGATCGTCTCGCAGTTTCGTTCCCTCCATGCAGCGTTCGCGTCCCGCTTCCCGAAGCTGCGCGTCCACTACGCCCTCAAAGCCAACGCGAACGGGGCCCTTCTCACGGTGCTGCGCGGCGAAGGCGCGGCGCCCGAGGTCGTCTCGCTCGGCGAAATCGTGACGGCGCTTCGCGCGGGCTGGCGAGGCGACGAGATTCTCTTCACGAGCTCCTCGAAGGGACCCGACGAGATCGCGAAGGCGATCGAGATCGGGGCCGTCCTGAACGTCGACTCGCGCGACGAGCTCGAGCAGGCGGCGGGTGCGGCGGCGGCCGCGGGCAAGCGCGTACGCATCTCGTTCCGCATCAACCCAGGCGTCGACCCTCATACGCTCCATCACATCAATACAGGCATCCCCGAAGCGAAGTTCGGCCTCCATCTCGACGGGGGCCTCGCGCGCGCGGCCTACGCGCGGGCAAGGGAGCTCCCCTCGGTCGCGATCACGGGGATTCACTGTCACATCGGCTCCCAGATCCTGGAGACCGACGGCTACGTCGCGACCGCGCGAAAGATGCTCGCCTTCGTGCAAGACCTGAAGCGGGATCTCGGCCTCTCGCTGGAATTCGTCGATCTCGGGGGCGGGCTCGCGGTGCCGTATCACGACGGGGAAGAGGGGCTCGCGCCCGCCGTCCTGGCCGAAGCCCTCGCGCCGGTCTGGAACGAGGCGATGGCCCGCGTGGCCGCGCTCGGCGGAGATCCGCCGGCCCTCTGGCTCGAGCCCGGACGCTTCTTCGTCGCCTCCTCGGGTTTTCTCGTGACACGCGTGAACTCCGTCAAGACGACGACAGTCAAGACCTTCGTGAACGTGAACGCGGGGTCGAATACGCTCCTTCGCCCCGCGATGTACGCCGCGCACCACCGGGCGCGCGTCGTGGGCGCCTCGGGGGCGCCCGAGATTCTCGACGTCGCGGGGGACGTCTGCGAGACGGGAGACATCCTGGCCGCCGAGCGCAGGCTTCCGCGGCCCCGCACGGGCGACTTCGTCGTGTTCCTCGACGCGGGCGCTTACGGCTTTGCGATGGCGTCGACGTACAACGCCCGGCCGCTTCCGGCGGAGGTGCTCGTCGACGGCGATACGGCCACCCTCATTCGCCGCCGCGGGACGTTCGACGACCTGTTCAAGGACGATGTTCTCTAACGGGGCGCCTGGCGGAAGGCGGCGGTGACATTTCTTGGCCGAGATATCTCACTTCTTCGATGAAGACCGCCTAGAATTGTCCCAAACCTGCCGTAAACCCCGGTAGGAATCTTGCTTCAGCGAATCGCAGCCCGGCCAAGCGGCGAACTTCTCGGGGAGGACGGAATGAGGGTCTCGGCGGTGTCCCTTGATCGACAGGTGCCTCTCCGCCCGTCGATCGCGCCCGCCCCCGTGATTCCGGTGGATACGGCGGCGCTCGTACGGCGGGCGCTGCGTCGAACGTCGCGCAGGCTGGTGGCGGCACTTCCCAGGAGCGCCCGGCACGCGTTGATCCGGCGCCAGCTCGCGATCCCGGCCGCCCTGCCGAAAGGCCTTCGCTTCAAGGTCGCCGAGACCCGCGAGGAGCTCGAGGCGGCGTTCGCGCTGCTCCACGACGCCTACGTCGAGCAGCGCTTCATCGAGCCCCAGCCCTCCGGTCTCTACCTCACGCCGCAGCATGCCCTGCCCTCCACGAGCACCCTCATCGCGGTGCTGGACGGGCAGGTCGTGGGAACCGTCACGCTCGTGAGGAGCAACCCTCTCGGCCTGTCGCTCGAGAAGGCATTCGATCTCGGGGGTCTCAAGCAAAACGGGGCGCGCATCGCCGAGGTCTCGTCCCTTGCGATCCATCGTGATGTCCGGCGTGACTTCGGAGGCGCGATCTTCTTTCCCCTGACCTGCTTTCTCTTCCGCTACAGCGTTCACTATTTCGGTCTCGACTACTACGTCATCGTCGTCTATCCGCAGCACGCCGATTTCTACGAGAGCATCTTCTGCTTCGATCCCCTCGGCGACGAGATCGTCGAGGACTATCTGGGGGCGCCGGCCGCGGCGTTCTCCCTCGATCTCAAGGCCGTGCCCGTGAAGTTCGCGGCCCGGTACGGCGGCCTCCCCCCCGAGCGGAACGCCTACGAAGCGTTCGTGGAGCGTCCGTATTCCGAGTTCGAATTCCCCGACCGCCGCTATGCCAAGATCTCGGATCCCGTGATGACGCCGGAGCTTCTCGACTACTTCTTCAACAAGCGGTCGAACCTCTTCTCGACGCTCGACACCCGGCAGCGTCAGGCCCTGGCCTTCTGCTATCGGCGTCCGGAGTACGACGGCGTGCTGCCGCCCATCGACGAGACCGTCCCCCCGGTCGTGCCCGGCGAGGAGCGTTACGACGTGCGGTTCAAGGGGCAGCTCAGGACCGGCGACCGCGGGCGCCGGGTGCCCATGTCCGTCGTCGACGTTTCCCGCTTCGGTTTCAAGGCGCGCCCCAGATCCGGCGTGCACGTCGGCCAGGAACTGGTCGCCATGATGGCGGTCGGCGATTTCGCCCTCGCCGAGCTGCGGGCCGTGCCGCTCTGGGCCGACGAGGACGGAACCTACGGCTTCCGCGTCCTCGACGCCTCCGAAAGCTGGTCGAAGTTCGTCGACTATCTCGCGACGGACCTGCACAAAAAGCCGGCCGTGTAGCGGGTGCGGGAACGCACGATGTTCGACTACGCGCAGCTCGTCCTTCGCAACCGCGTGTACGTGTCTCCGTCGGCGCAGGAAAAGATCCGTTCGGCGCGGCTCCTCATCGCCGGATGCGGCATGGGCAGCTACCTCGCCGAGATGGCCGTCCGCGTCGGCTTCCGGGACATCACGCTGGTGGACGGAGATTCCGTCGAAGTGCACAACCTGAACCGCCAGACCTACGTGGCCGCGGACGTCGGCCACCCCAAAGTGAAGGGGCTCGCCGCGAGGCTTCGCGCGATCAACCCGGACGCGCGCATCCGGGATCTCGCCTGCTGGGTGGACGAAACGAACGCCGAGCAGCTCGTCGCCGAATCCGACATCGTCTTCGACACGATCGATTTCCTCAGCCTCACGGGGTTGGTCGCGCTTCACGACGCGTGTCGCCGCCTGCGCAAGCCCACGCTGTCGGCCCTGAACATCGGCTGGGGCGCCGGCCTGCTCTATTTCCCGCCCGGCGGCACGTGCTCGTTCCGGCGCCTGTTCGGCCTTCCCGAGACTGGATTGCCCGCGAGCGCTTCCTATGCGGCGTATTTCGAGCCGGTCGTGCGGCGGATGGCCCGGCACCTCAACCCCCGTGTCACCGTCGCTCTCGGTGAGGTCATGAAACTGATGGCGGAGAACCGCCCCTGTCCGGCGCCACAGGTTTCGGGTGGCGCAGCCGCCGTCGCGGCGCTCGGCATGACGGCCGTCGTGAAGATCCTCGAAGGAGAGCCGATTCGTGTAGCGCCCGAGATGATCCTTCTCGACCTCGACGCGTTCTGTAACGCGCCCGGCGTGGATCTGCTCAGAGACTGACACGCGGCTGGGCGCTGTGCCAATATCTCCCCCGGGATGAAGCCATGAGACGCCATACGCTTCGCCTGACCGCCGTCCTCTTTGCCACCGCGCTCTTCGCGTCCTGCGGCGCCAATCCTTTTCCGCCCGTGACCGTCGACTTCGGACAGCTCACGGCGGACGCTCCGCGCATGATTTCAATTCCGCTTGACGAGAGGGTCGGCCAGCTCTTCGTCGTGCCGGCCCGAGGCGTCTACATGAGCGAGGAGTCGAAGGACTACCTCACGCTGCGCCACCAGGTCGTCGACAACCACGTCGGCGGCGTCATCCTGTTCCGGTCGAACGTCTACGAGGCCGCCGTCCTCGTCCAGAAGCTCCAGGGAATCGCCCGGGTGCCCCTTCTCGTCTCGGCAGACCTCGAGGCGGGCCTCGGAATGCGCTTCGACGAAGTGACCTACGGAGCGTGGGCGATGGCGGTCGCCGCCACCGGCGATCCGGCGCTCGCCGAGAGGCGCGCGGCCGCGACGGGCCGCGAGGCGCGGGCGATCGGCATCGGGCAGGTCTTCGCGCCCGTCGCCGACGTGAACGTGAATCCCGACAATCCCGTCATCAACGTCCGCAGCTTCGGTGAGGACCCCCAGGACGTCGCGCGTTACGTCGTCGCCGTCGTGCGGGGGTTGCAGTCCGGGCAGGTTCTCGCAACGCTCAAGCACTTCCCGGGACACGGCGACACCGCGACGGACTCGCATCGCTCGCTCGCGTCCGTCCGCGCCGATCGGGCGCGCCTCGAGTCCGTCGAGCTCGTCCCGTTTCGCGCCGGCATCGAGGCGGGCGCCGAGTCCGTCATGATCGCCCACGTGTCGGTCCCCGCCCTCGACGACACGCCCGCTCCGGTTCTCGCGAGTCCCGTGAAGAGCCCTGATGCGATCGGCGAAACCCTCGAGGTCGTCACGGGCGCCGTGCCCGCGACCGTCTCGGTCCCGGTCGTCACGGGCCTTCTTCGCAAGGAGCTCGGCTTCAAGGGACTCGTCGTGACGGATTCCATGCGGATGGGCGCGATCACGTCGCACTACGAGGCGGGCGAGGCCGCGATCCGGGCGATCCTCGCGGGCGCGGACCAGATCCTCATCTCGAACGACACCGACGCGGCGATCGGCGCCGTCCTCGCGGCCGTGAAGGCCGGGCGGATCACGGAGAAGCGCATCGACGAGAGCGTCAAGCGCATCCTCGACCTCAAGCAGCGCCTGAACCTCTACGACAAGGGAGTTCCCTTCGTCGGAAAGATCGCGACGATCGTCGACACGCCGGCGGTCCAGGCGCTCGAGGCCGAGATCGCGCGACGCTCGCTCACGCTCGTGCGCGAGGAGCAGGGAGCGCTACCGCTGCAGAAGGGCGCGAAGCTGCTCTCTCTCGTCGTCGCCGACGAGGCCTCCCTGAACGGCCCCACGGGCCCGCTCGCGGCCGACCTCAAGGCCCGCGTTCCCTCCGTGAAGACGCTGCGTCTCGACCCCCGCTCGACGCCCGAGGAGACGCGGGCCGCCGTCGAGGCCGCGAAGAATTCCGACGCGGTGCTCGTGTCGCTGTTCGTGAGAACCCGCTCGGGCCAGGGGAAGATCAGCGTGCCCGAGGCGGGCAGGAGCGCGCTGGGCCAGATTCTCGCGCTCGGCAAGACCGTCGTCACGGTCTCGTTCGGAAGCCCCTACCTGCTGCGCGATTTCCCCGACCTCCCCACCTACCTGTGCGCGTGGGGCGGCCAGGACGCAAGCCAGACGGCGACCGTGCAAGCGCTCTTCGGCGAGACGGCGATCGGCGGGAAGCTGCCGATCACGATCCCGGGGCTGGCGAAGCGGGGGGACGGGATCGCAAAGCCTGCGACGCCCCATTGAGCGCAAGGGAGTTTGAATTCTTCTTAGAAGGTGAAGAGGGCTCCGGCGTCGAGTAGCGGCGCGGCGGAACGGGCGACCACGGCTTCTTCTCCCCCTCTCTAAGAAATCTTCTAATCTCCGCTCATGAAGCTCCTTCGTACGCTCGCGTTCGCAACGCTTCTCCTCTCCTCTTCAGCAGCATTTTCTTCCGACGTCGACGAAGCTCGGGCGCTTTTCGAGCGGAACCTCGCCGCGATTCGCGCGCGCGACAAGGCCGCATACCTCGCGTGCTACCTCGACGCGAAGACGCTCGTCCGCGTCGCGGCCGAAGGGCCCGCCCTCGGCTACGAGGACTTCGCGAAGCAGGCAGGCGAGAAGTGGCCGGACGTGCTCGAGTCTTCCGACCTGCAACTCGTTGCCGTCTCGCCCGGCGTCGTCTATGGCACATACCGCTACAGGGTGCGGTACGGGGCCGAAGAGCAGGCGGGCCTTTCCGAGCGCCTCTTCCTGAAAACGCCGAAGGGCTGGCGCATCGCCGTGACCTCGGCGTGGGAGGCGCCGCCCGGCACGTCGCCGCCCCCGCACGCGTACACGCGCGCGACGCTGCTCGACGGCAACGGGGGTCCCCCCTTGAAGGACGCCGTCGTCCTCGTGCGCGACGGAAAGATCGACTGCGTGGGGCGGGCGTCCGCGTGTCCGGTGCCCGAGGGCGTGGCCGTGACGGACGCGAGGGGCACGTGGATCGTGCCCGGCCTCGTGGACGCGCACGTCCACTTCTCACAGACGGGCTGGGCCGATGGGAGGCCCGACGCCTTCGACGTGCGCGCGCGGCATCCCTACGAGGCGGTGCAGAGGGAGCTGCGCCGGCGTCCCCAGCGCTTCTTCCGCTCGTACGTCTGCTCGGGCGTCACGTCTGTCTTCGACGTCGGCGGGTATCCGTGGTCGCTCGACCTCGCCGCGCGCGCCGAGGACGACTCCCTCGCGCCGCGCATCGCGGCGGCCGGGCCGCTGCTCTCGACGATCGACTTCTGGCTGAACCTTCCGGGCGAGCGCCAGTTCTTGTTCCTGAAGGACGAGGAAAGCGCCAGGACGGGTGTCGCGTACCTCGCCGCGCGCGGCTCGAAGGCCGTGAAGGTCTGGTACGTGGTGACGAAGGACCGGCCCGTGGAAGCGTCCGAGGCCGCCGTCCTCGCGGCGGGCGCCGAGGCGCGGAAGGCGGGCCTTCCCCTCATCGTCCACGCGACGGGCCTCGCGGAAGCGAAAGTCGCGCTCCGCGCGGGGGCAAAGCTCCTCGTCCACGGCGTCTCGGACAAGGTTGTGGACGACGAGTTCCTCGCGCTCGCGAAGCAGGCCGGCACGATCTACAACCCGACGCTCGTCGTCGTGGGCGGCTACGTGACGATCGCGAAGGCCGCGGCCGACGGAAAACCCGCGCCCTTCGACGATCCGAATGGCTGCGTCGACGCCGGGACGCGCGCCTCCTTCGCCGCGACGCCCGAGATCGACCCGGCAGCCGTCGCCGGCAAGGTGAAGGACCGCGAGGCGCGGGCGGCACAGCTCCTCGACGTGGGCGCCGCGAACCTCAAGCGCGTGAGAGATGCGGGTATCGCGATCGCGATGGGAACCGACGCCGGCAACCCCGGCACCGTCCACGGCGCCTCCGTGCACGCCGAAATGGAAGCCATGGAGGCCGCCGGGATGACGCCGATGGAGGTCCTCGTCGCGTCCACGAAGCGTGGCGCCCGCGCGATGGGTCGGGAAGACGTCGGGACGCTCGAGAAGGGAAAGCGCGCGGACTTCCTTCTCGTCGGAGCCGACCCACTCGCCGGTATCGCGAACCTCCGAAACCTGAATGGGGTCGTGCGCGGCGGCGTCTTCCGGACGCAGGCAGAACTGCGCGCGATCGTCGCGGCAGAACCCGCGAAATAGAATCTCTTTCTTCCTATCCTTCTGAGAAATCTCTCTTCGACTTCTTCCTGAGCAGCCTCGGCACGAGGAGAAGAGTCGCGCCGTAGAGCGCGAATGCCGCAAAGAGCGCAGCAGGCTGGCCGGCGCGCAAGTCTTCGAGGAGGAGCTTCAACCCGCCGGCGGCGAGAAGAGGCAACGCGAGGACGGCGAGAGACGCGAGGCGCGGCCAGCGGGCCGTCCAGGCGGCCGCGAGCGCGGCCGCGCAGAGGACGGCGGTCCGCACGATTGCGAGGCCGGACGGCGTCGACGTGAACGGTGCGCTCGCGACCGCGAGCGCGAGGAGGGCGCCGAGCGCGATGGTAGCGCTCGCGAGCGCGGGTCCCGCCCTCAGGACCGGCGCCGTGGGCGCTCCGGCCGCCGCGACGACGAACGCGACGATCGCCGCGACCGCCGCGAAGACGGCCGGCGCCGAAGCGGACGGGAGCGCCTCCGGCGCGACCACGAACGCGAGCACTTCACTTCGAAAGAGCCCCGAGAGGACGGCCGACCCGAGGACGATGCCCGCGGCGAGCCATGCGATCCAGCCCCTTCCGTCCCGCGGCGACCGCGCCGAGAGGACGATTCCGAGCAGGCCCCAGAACATCGCGACCGCGGTCCCTCCCAGCAGGACTCCGACCGCGACCGTGATGGCCGCGGCGGGCTGCAGAACGTCCGTCGGGATGAGGCCGCGTCCCCGCGCGTCGTGGGCCGCGCCGGCGCCCGCGAGAAGGACGAGGACGCCGGCGAGAGCGACGACGCCGGAAGCCGGGAGGCTCGTCCAGCCTTCGGGCGTCCCCGCGGAGCGGGTCGAGAGCCAGGCTCCGGCCGCGAGCGTCGCCGCGGCGGCGATGCCGGGGACCCACTCGATCCCGCCCGCACCCGGCGACCGCCGCAGGACCAGCGCCGCGGCGTAGAGCGCGAGCAGGAAGACGACGAACGTCCCGATCGCTCCGGTCGCCATGAAGAGCCCCGCTGCGGTCCCGGTCCCCGCGAGGACGCCGATCCAGACGAGGAGGGCCAGGCGCACGAGCAATCCCGACGCGCAGAACGCGGCCGTCACGGTGGCGAGCGCGAGGGCGGCGACGAGCGGCGAGAACGCGGCGAGGCGGGTCGCCGCCTCGCCCACGAGAGGAAACGCGATCAGGGCGGCCGTCACCCCATGGACGCTCGCGCTCGCGCGGGCGCCCCGCTTCCCGGTCCGCCAGGACGCGCCGATCCAGAAAAGAGCGTACGCGAGTCCGAGCAGCGCGCCGACGAAGACCGGTAGGCGCCCTCCCTCGGTGATCGCGCGCAGAAGGAACGCGCCCCCGAGGACGAGGAAGCTCCTTCCCGCGAGCGTTAGTGCGTTTGCGACGGGCGCGCCCTCCTCCGCCTCCTCTCGCCCGCCGGGCGGCGGCGCCTGAACGGCGGCGGTGGCCATGGCGACGGCCTGCGGTGCCGACCGGCCGGCTTCGACAGCCGCGAGTCGGGCGTGAACGTCTCTGAGCGCTCCCTCGAGGAGTGCCACGCGGCTTTCGAGGTCGACCCGCCCCCCATCCATCAAGGTTCTCCCGTCAGAGGGCGCGCGTCTCCGTCCGCACGCGCCCCGTCATCGCCGATCCACCTGGCGGATCTTGAAGTACAGGAGCAAACCGAAGAGCGAAATGAGGACGGTCGCGAGAAGCAGCCCGTTCCGCCGGAACCGGTACTCGGACCAGGCCTTTGCGACGCCGCCCTTCAGGCCGTCGAGGGTCTGCCGTGTCGCGTCCGCGTTGCGCGCGAAGTCGCTCCGGTCGAACGTGTGGATCCCGAGGCGCGTCTTGCGCAGCGCATCGTTCACGGCGCTCGACTGGAAGCGCATGTCGTCCGTGTCGAAGCCGCGCTCCGCGAGCTTGTCCACGTCCTTGTTCAACGCCTCGTGGGACTCCGCGAGCGAGACGATCGACGTGTGGAAGTAACGCGCCGTCTCGTCGCACTTCGGCTCGCCATACTTCGCGTGGCACGCGTGGCAGAGACCCTGCGGATCGTCCTTCAGCATCTCGTCCGTCGGCCGCGCGATGTCGTGCTTGCCGTGGCAGGTCTCGCACTCGGGCCAGCCGTGCTTCTCGAACGCTTTCTTGTGCGGGCTGCCGTCGAAGAGGCTGCCGTTCGCCGCGTGGCAGTTCCGGCACACCTGCGAGACGAAGGCGACCTGCGGCGGGAGCGCCGCGTGGTTGCCGTGGCAGCTGTTGCAGGCCGGTGCGCCCGAGTCGTGCTTGACGAGGAGCGCGAGCCCGTGGACGCTCTTCCGGTACTGCTCGAGCTGGTTCGTGGGAAGAGGCGTCTTGCCGTCGTCCTTCGTGTAGCCCTTCATGTAGGCGGCGTCCGCGTGGCACTTGCCGCACGTCGCCGGAATGTTCTCGCGGTAGACGAGGGAGTTCGTGCTGTCGGGCGGGCGGATCCCGTGCACGCCGTGACAGCTCACGCACTGCGCGGCCTTCGCGTCTTTCTTCTCGAGGAGGAGCTGGCCGTGCTTGGACGTCTTGTACTTCAGGAGCTGGTCGACGGGCAGAGACGGGTTGTACGCCCGCATGAACTCGCTCGAAGAGTGGCAGCGCGCGCAGAACTCGGGGATCCAGGAGCGGTCCTTGTGCCGGACCTCGGCGGCGGGCCAGCGCTTCGCGATGTCGCCCGACATCTCCATGTCCGTGGGCTTGCCGCCATGGCAGCCCGCGCACATGAGGCCGCCGCGCACATGGACGTCCGCCACGACTTCGCGGATGTCGAGGTGCTGGAGCGGGTCGCTCTTCTCACGGTTCCTGAACAGGATCTCGTCCGGCAGGTCCGGGTTCGAGTGGCAGAGGAAGCAGTTGTCCGAGA
>JBDTML010000183.1:0-28419 GCA_039934255.1 Acidobacteriota bacterium
CGCGCAGCTCGCCGGCCGCGCGCCGAACGATGCCGTCCCGGTCGAGCTTCGCCATTCGGATCCTCAGCTCTTCCGCACGGTGCGCCGCTCGATGCGCTTGACGCGCGGCGCCACGACGACGCGTTTCACGAAGATGCCCGGCGTGTCGATCTCGTCTGCGTCGAGCCCGCCTGGTTCGACGAGCTCCTCGACTTCCGCGATCGTGATCCGTCCCGCGGTGGCGGCCATCGGGTTGAAGTTCCGGGCGGTCTTGCGGTAAACGAGGTTGCCGAGCCGATCGGCCTTCCAGGCGGCGACGAGCGCAAAGTCGCCCGTGATCCCGCGCTCGAGGACGTGCTCTCTCCCGTCGAACACCCTGGTTTCCTTGCCTTCCGCCACGATCGTGCCGGCCCCCGTCGGCGTGTAGAAGCCTGCGATCCCCGCACCGCCCGCGCGCATGCGCTCGGCGAGCGTGCCCTGCGGACAGAACTCGAGCTCGAGCTCGCCCGCGAGGTACTGCCTCTCGAATTCGGCGTTCTCCCCGACGTAGGACGAGATCATCTTCCGGATCTTCTTCTTTCCGAGCAGGATCCCGAGGCCCCAGTCGTCCACGCCGCAGTTGTTCGAGACGCACGTGAGAGAGGAGACGTCCCGTTCCGCGAGCGCGCCGATGAGGTTCTCGGGGATGCCACAGAGGCCGAACCCGCCCACGACGAGCGTCGCGCCCGAGGGAATGTCCCGCACGGCGTCCGCCGCCGCGTCCCGGGGTGTGGCTCCGCGGACGACCTTGTCGATCATCGGCCCGATTCTAGAGCGCTTCGACGACGACGGCCGTGGCTTCGCCGCCCCCGATGCAGATCGCGGCGAGGCCGTACTTCTTCTTGCGGGCGCGGAGGGCGTGCACGAGCGTCGTCACGATGCGCGAACCGGACGAGCCGATCGGATGGCCGAGGGCCACGGCCCCGCCGTTCACGTTCACCTTGTTCGGGTCGAGCGCGAGGTCCTCGATGAACGCCATCGCCACGACCGCGAACGCCTCGTTCACCTCGAAGAGGTCGATCTGGGAGAGGGGGATGCCCGCCTTCTCGGCGGCCTTCCGCGCCGCCGCGACCGGCGCCGTCGTGAACCACTCGGGCTCCTGCGCGTGCGAGGCCTGGGCGACGATCCGGGCGATCGGCTTGCCGCTTCCGAGGCCCGCCTCCGAGACGAGGACGAGCGCCGAGGCGCCGTCGTTGATCTTCGACGCGTTCGCGGCGGTGACCGTGCCGTCCTTCTGGAAGGCGGGCTTGAGCGCGCCCATCTTCTCGAGCTTCTCGAGGGGGGTCGCGAAAGGCTCCTCGTCGCGATCCACCGTGGCGGGGCCCTTCTTGCCTTCGATCGTCACGGGCGCGAATTCCGCGTTGAAGTCTCCCGCCTCGTTCGCGCGGCGCGCGCGCTGGTAGCTCTCGAGCGCGTACGCGTCCTGAGCCTCGCGCGTGAACCCGTACTTCGCCGCGCAGAGCTCGGCGCAGGTTCCCATGTGGACGTTCTTGTAGGGGTCCGTGAGCCCGTCGGAGATCATCGAGTCGAGGAGCTGACCGTGGCCCATGCGCATGCCGGACCGGCCCTTGAGGAAGAGATACGGCGCGTTGGACATGGACTCCATTCCGCCCGCGACCGCGACCTCGAACTCGCCGGCCCGAAGAGCGTTCGCGGCGTCCATGACCGCCCGCATACCCGACCCGCAGACTTTGTGGACCGTGATGCAGCCCGTCGAGACAGGAATGTCGGCGGCAAGGGCCGCCTGCCGCGCCGGCGCCTGCCCCTGGCCGGCCTGGAGGACGTTGCCCATCCAGACCTGGCCGACGGTGTCCGCGTGGATTTCCGCGCGGTCGAGCGCCGCCTTGATGGCCACCGCGCCGAGGCGCGAGGCCGAGAGCGGCGCGAGCGCCCCGAGAAACGTGCCGACCGGCGTGCGGGCGGCGGAGAGGATGAAGACGTCGTTCATGGCGGATGTGTCTCCCGAAGCCGAGGTCTCGCGTGCGGACCGGCGAAGGGCGCGATTGTAGCCGGATTGGACTTCGCCGAGGGGGCCTCCTACGATTCGAGGTCGTGCGCGTCCTCGCGGTCGATTTCGGCGAGAAACGGATCGGTCTCGCCGTCTCGGACGAGACCGGCCGGGTCGTCGTGCCCGTGGGCGTCGTCGCACGCACGAGCGACGCCCAGGCGGCGGAGGCCATCGCCGCCGCGGCGAAGGAACGCGACGTCGTCCGCCTCGTCTTGGGCCACCCCGTGAACGCGGACGGCACCGAAGGCGACTGGGCGCGGCGCGTCCGGAACTTCGCGCGGCGCCTCGAGGAGGTTTCCGGCCTACCCGTGGATCTTCACGGCGAGGGTCTGACGACGGCCGCCGCCGAGCGGAACCTCGTCGACTCCGGCCTCGCGAGGAGGCGGCGCGACGCCGCCCGCGACGCGGAGGCGGCGGCGCTTCTCCTGCGTGACTGGTTCTTCGAGCGCGACGAGGCGCGCGGCGTGCGCTAGGCGCGCGCCGGATTCCCCGTGTACAGCGGTCAAATGAACCGCAAGCGCCACGTGTACCCCTCCCTCGTGTGGGTGACGGCTCTCGCCGTGATCCTCCTCGCCGTCGGCCTCTCGCTGGTGCTCTTTTTCGTACGCGCGCCCTACCACGGCTTTGCCGGCGAGGACGTCGTCGTTTCGATCGCCCCGCGCACGCCTTCCATGACGATCTTCGCCGTTCTGGAGGAGAGGGGGGTGCTTCGGGACGCGCGCCTCGGCATGGTCGCCCTCAAGATCTTTCACCGGGGAAAGACGCTCAAGGCAGGTGAATACCGTTTCACGGGCGCCCGCTCACCCGAGCAGGTCGTCCTCGCGCTCGTCGCGGGGGACGTCGTGACCTACCGCATCACCGTCCCGGAAGGATTCACCGCCGAGGAAGTCTTCACGCTCTTCGCATCGCAGGGATTCTCCACGATGCGCGACTACGAGGCGCTGTTCCTTAAACCGGGAGAGTTCGAGGGCCTGCCGAAGGACGCGCCCACGCTCGAAGGTTTCCTCTTTCCCGATACCTTCACGATCACACGCTCGATGGGCGCGCGGGAAATCCTCGGCGCCATGACGCGCCAGTTCGCCCGCCGGTTGCCCGAAGGCTTCGAGCAGAAGGCCCGCGAACAGGGAATGTCGGTGCTGGAGGCGACGACGCTCGCCTCCCTCGTCGAGAAGGAGACGGCCGTCGCGACCGAGCGACCGATCGTGTCCGGCGTCTATCGGAACCGTCTCCGCAAGGGGATGCTGCTTCAGTGCGATCCGACGACGATCTACGCGTTGAAGAGGCTCGGAACCTGGCGCGGCTCTCTCGCGCGTTCCGAGCTGGCCGTGGACGAGCCCTACAACACGTACGTGAGGCAGGGCCTCCCGCCGGGCCCGATCTGTAACCCGGGGATCGCGTCGCTGCGCGCGGCCGTCGCTCCCGCCGACGTGCCCTTCCTCTACTTCGTGGCGGCCGGCGACGGATCGCATCTCTTCTCGGCGGACTACGAGGAACAGCAGCGCAACGCGGCGCGCTACCACGAGGCACGGCGGGCGGCGCGCGCCATGGCGCCCTGACGGGCGCCCGCTCCTGCTACACTCGAAAGCCTGTTTTTGGAAAGCTCATGAGCGCAACCGCACCGAGTCCGCGGCCGTTCGGGCCCTACGTGTTGACCCGTGCCCTTGGCTCGGACGCCCTGGGTGAAGTCTGGCGCGCCGGCACGGCCGGGGCCTCCCGGCTGAGGCCGTTTCTCCTCGTGCGCACCTTCGCGGCCCTTTCGATCGATCGGCCGGCGCTTCTCGCCGCGATGGAAACGGCGGTTCGGCTCGTGGACGACGTCCAAGGGCCTGCCATCGCGAAGGGGACGGTGATGGGCGCGATCGACGACACGCCTTTCGTGGGCACTGCGTATGTCGAGGGCCGCACGCTCGACCACCTCCTCGCCGTCCGCCTCCTCGGGACGCCGCTGCCCGTCGAGCACGGCCTTCTCATCGCGGAGAGGCTGCTCGCGGCGCTCGAATCCGCAAAGGCGGTCGAAGAATTCACGGGCGCGGCGCATGGGTTCCTCGTGCCGGCCTTCGTGTGCATTTCCAACGAAGGGGAGCCGAAAGTCTTCGGTCACGGCCTCGGAGCGGGGCTCCTGCCGGCCCTCCGGCACCCGCGCGCGCGCCAGAGCTTTGCTCCCTACGTCGCCCCGGAGATTCTCGCAGCGGGAAAACCGACGACCTCGGGGGATCTCTACTCCGTCGGCGCCATCCTCTTCGAAGCGCTCACGGGCCGGGCCCCTTCTCCAGGCGTCGCGCTCGAGTCCGTCGAGAGCGCAAACCTCGCCGTCGACGGAACGCCGGTGCCCGAAGACCTCCGCCGGCTCCTGCGCCGGGTCCTGCACCCGGATCCTCGCGTCCGAGACCGGAGCGTGCCGGCGTTCCGGCGCGACCTGTCTGCCTTGCTTTACGGGGGTCCCTACGCGCCCTCGACGTTCAATCTCGCGTTCTTTCTCCAGAAGTGTTTCGACAAGGCGATCCAGCGCGAGAAGCTCGAACTCGCGGCAGAGGAGGAAATCGACCCCTGGACGCTCGCGGTGCCTCCTGGGTTCGATCCGGCTCCGGACGCCTCCGGCGGCAGGAACCGTCCCGCGACCGAGGGAAGCGGTTCTCGGCGGCTCGAATCGTCGACGGGGTCCCGCCGGCTGCCCGCGCCGCCCCTCCGGCCCCCCGAACGCACGCGTTCGGCTCCACAACCGGTCCCGGTTCGGGCGGTTGCCGGCCCGATTCCGAAGAAGGCCCTCTCGGGCGCGCCGCTCTGGGCCGTCGCGGCCGGCGCCGTCCTGCTTCTCGCCGTGGGCGGCTTCTTCGCGCTGCGTCCCTCAGCCCCGGCACCCGCGCCGCTGCCCACCCCCGCGCCGCGGCCGACTCCCGCGCCGCCGACGCCCCTGCCGACGCCCGCACCCGTCGTGGTCGGCAAGGAAGATCCGCTCTTCCAGGCGGCCGTCGAGAAGAAACTCCAGGAAGAGCTCAAGAAGCGCGAGGTGAAGTCCGCGCGCGAACAGGAGGCCGCGACAAAGAAGCGCAAGGCCGACATCGACAAGTCGTCCGAGGAGGCCGGCAAATCGAAGGACAGCGAGGAGATCGCGCGCGCCGCGCGCGAGAAATCGGACCGCGAAGAGGCGACGCGCCTCGCGCGCGAGGCCATCGCGCGGCGCAAGTCCGAGGCGCAGCAGGTGGAAACCGCAGCCGCGGCTGTGAAAGACGGCGACCTCGTCGAGACCGATCTCGTCGACACACCTCCCATCCCGGTGAAACAGGTGAGCCCGCATGCGACACGGCTCGCCATTCAGCGCCGGGTGACGGGGACCGTCCTCCTCCGCGTTCTCGTGGACGAGAACGGCGCGCCCGCGACCGTCGAGATCCTGCGTGACACGGCGCCCAGGGTGGGGCTCGGCGACGCCAGCAAGGCCGCGCTCGAGCAGTGGCGCTGGAAGCCCGCCACGAAGGACGGGCACCGGGTCAGGACCTGGATCGCCGTCCAGGTCCCGTTCAAATAAAGGTCAGTGTTTGGCAGTCGCGGGAGTGCCGGCTGGCGTCGGCAGGGGCAGGCCCTTGCCCCCGAGGTACGTCCTGCGGAGGAACTCCTCCATGTCGTTGTCGCTGAACCAAGACACGTAGACGCCGTCGATGTAGTACGTGGGCGTCGAGCGCACGCGCAACGCCCAGCCCTCCGCGAGATCGGCGTGGATCTTCTCGCTCGCCTTTGCCTGAAGGTAGCAGGAGCGGAACGCCTTCTCGTCGATCTCGTTGGCGACCGCGAAGTCCATCGCGAACGCGTCGACCTGCGGCACCGAGAATTCGTCCTGCTTCGCGTAGACGTTCGACTTCCAGCGGAAGAAAAGGTCCGTACCGCCGGGGCTCTCGAAAAAGCAGCGCCCGGCCGACGAGGCCCGAAAGGCCCAGGGATGCACGCCCGTGAGCGGGAACGACTTGATGTAGCGGCGGATCTTCAGCTCCTTGCCGAGCTTCTCGACGAGGTTCTCGAAGTCGCCTGTCCGCTTCTTGCAGAAGCCGCACTGCATGTCGGAATACTCGACCACGGTCACGCGCGCGTCGGCAGGCCCGATCGCGGGGGTCCCAGCGAGCTTGATGAGTTCCTTCCGCTGCTCGGCGACCGGGCGCGTCCGATCCCACCAGCGCCCGAGCATGAGAAGCGACCCGTCGTCCGCCTTCACCCACCCGGCCATCGGGTAGTTTCCATACCCCGTGTCCGCTTTCACGGTCACGCCCTTCCAGCCTTTCCGATCGCCGGCCGGGTCGAGAACCACGGAGAAGGCCCCGATGAGGTACTGCTTGAGCTTGGCGCGGAGAGAGTCGAGATCGGCCTCGGACCGCACCGGAACCGGTCGCTTCGCGCGATCCTCGTCGTAGATGACGTCCCCCACGAGGACGGACTTCGCGCCGTCCTCGAGGACGAGGTACGCCTGGTCGTTCATCCGCGCGTCGGCCGTGAAGGCCTTCTTTGCCGCCGCCAGCCGCGTGCCGCTCGCGAGCGTGATCTGCGGAATCGTTTCGATCGTGACCTTCCCGGGGCCCCACGCGAAGAGTCCTTCGGCCCATTCGACGAGGGCTTCGTTCGAGAGGGGGCGGGCCGGGGCCGCCGCCGCGGCGCCGCTCGCTGACGGAACCGCCGGCTTCGGAGCCGCGGCCTGCGCCGTGGCGGGAGGAGCGGCAGGGGTTGGAGGCGCAGCCTCGCATCCGAGGGCAGCGGCGAGCAAGACGACGACGAGGGCCGAGACGCGTGTCTTCATGAGGCGAAGATTAACCTCATTCGCCTCCGGCTTCGAAGCGTACGAGAACATCGCCCTGAGAGACCGCCTGCCCGGCGGCTGACTCGACCGACGCCACCACGCCGTCCCGCGGAGACTTCACCTCGTTTTCCATCTTCATCGCCTCGAGCACGAGAATCGGCTGGCCCTGCGTCACGCGGTCGCCCACCCCGACAAGAACGCGCAGAACGCGTCCGGGCATGGCCGCGGCGACATGCCGGACTGTCTTCGCGGCTCGCCCCCCCGTCGTCAGGAGAGCGCGCGCCGTGAGCTCGTCCAGAAGCTCGAACCCGAAGAGCGTCCCTTCCGCCGAGGCCCGTACCGAACCGTCCTTCTGAAAGGCGACGCTGACCTCGATCTGACGGCCGTCCCGGCCGACGAGAGACCAGACGCCGTCTCGCACTTCGAGGGCCTCCCCCATCAGGACGGCGTCCTCGAGCGTGGCCTCGAACGCGGGCGCCCCGGCCGTCACGACGACCGAGCGGCCCTCCGACTCGCCAGGCATCCGCACCTGGAATTTCATTCGCGCACCCCGAAGGACGACCGCGCGTTTCTCCACGCGGAGTGCCCGGTCCCAACCGCCGCGGGCGCGGATCCAGGCCGCCGCTTCTTCGCTTCCTCCATCGACGCGAGAGCGGCGGCGATCACGGATGCGGCCACGACGTCCTCGGCGGGGCGCCGAGCCTCGTATTTCCAGCCGTCGAGAAACTGAGTGGACACGCGATTCGCGACAACGTCGGGGTCCTCGAGAAGCGCCAGAAAGAAAGGGATCGACGTTTCGATGCCCTCCACGCGCGCTTCGGAAAGCGAGCGCTTCATCCGCCGGAAGGCCTCGTCGCGATCCTGGCCCCACACGATGAACTTCGCGACCATCGGATCGTAGTCGAGCGGCACGACATCGCCGTCCTCGACACCCGAGTCCACGCGGATACCCGGACCCTGCGGCCTCCGGAGGCGCCGGATGCGCCCGGGAGAGGGGGCGAAGCCGTGGGCGGGGTCCTCGGCGTAGATCCGGCACTGGATGGCATGGCCGCGCGGCAGCGGCTTCTCGCAAATCGACATGGGCTCACCGCGCGCGATGCGAATCATCTCCACGACGAGGTCGACGCCGTAGACCATCTCGGTCACGGGATGCTCGACCTGGATCCGCGTGTTCATCTCGAGGAAGAAGAAGCGCCCGTCCTTCGCGAGCAGGAACTCCACGGTGCCGGCCGAGACGTAGTTCACGGCCTTCCCGGCCGCGACGGCCACGTCTTCCATCCGGGCGCGGAGATCCGGTGAGACTGCCGCGGAGGGACATTCTTCGAGCACTTTCTGATGGCGGCGCTGGAGAGAGCATTCGCGCTCGCCCAGCGCGATCACGCGACCCGTCTTGTCACCGAGAATCTGCACTTCGATGTGCCGTGACCCCTCGACGAGGAGCTCCGCGTAGACGCGGTCGTCGGCAAAGTAGGATTTCGCTTCGCTCCGCGTCCGAAGGAACGCCTCGCCCACCTCGGCTTCGGCACGCACGACGCGCATCCCCTTGCCGCCGCCGCCCGCCGCCGCCTTCAGGAGGAGCGGGAACCCGTTTGCCCGGCCGAACGCGGCGATCTCCTCCGCGGACTCAGCCGGCGTGGTCATGCCGGGAACGACAGGCACGCCGGCCGCAATCATCCTCTGGCGCGACTCGGTCTTGCTGCCCATCGCGGCGATCGAAGCTGGCGCGGGGCCGACCCACGTCAGACCCGCCTCCTCGACTTTCCGCGCGAAGTCGGCGTTTTCCGACAGGAATCCGAATCCCGGATGCACGAGCGTGGCGCCGGTCGACTTCGCCGCCGCGAGAATTCTCTCGGGAACGAGATAGCTTTCCCGCGCAGGCGGCGGTCCGATCGCGACGGCGTAATCAGAGAGGCGCACGTGGAGCGCCCCGCGGTCCGCCTCGGAGTAGACCGCGACGGGCGAGATCCCGAGATCGCGGCACGCCCGGATGATCCGCACGGCGATCTCCCCTCGGTTCGCGATCAGGAGGCGGGGGGCGGGGTTAGAGCGGGATGTTTCCATGCTTTTTCGGCGGCATGACGTCGCGCTTGTTCCCGAGAAGGTCGAGGGCACGGATGAGCCGCGGCCGTGTCGACCGGGGAGCGATGACGTCGTCGACGTAACCGCGCCGCGCCGCGACGTACGGGTTCGCGAACGCCTCGTCGTACTCGGCGATCTTCGCTTGGCGCGCCGCGGCCGGCTCGGACGCGGCAGCGATCTCCCGGTGGTAGAGGATATTCACCGCGCCTTCCGCGCCCATGACCGCGATCTCCGCGGTGGGCCAGGCGAAGTTGAAGTCCGTCCGAATGTGTTTCGACGACATGACGCAGTACGCGCCCCCATAGGCCTTGCGCGTGATGATCGTGATCTTCGGAACCGTGGCCTCGGCGAACGCGTAGAGCAGCTTCGCGCCGTGCTTGATGATCCCGCCGAATTCCTGTTTCGTGCCCGGCAGGAATCCCGGCACGTCCTCGAACGTCACGAGGGGAATGTTGAAGGCGTCGCAAAAGCGGACGAAGCGCGCCCCCTTCACGGAGGCGTCGATGTCGAGAACGCCCGCGAGGTGATCCGGCTGGTTCGCCACGATGCCCACCGGCCTGCCGCCGAGCCGCGCGAACCCGACGACGAGGTTCTTCGCGAAGTCCGCGTGGATCTCGAACAGCTCCCCGTCGTCCGTGACGCGCCGGATCAGCGCCGTCATGTCGTACGGCTGGTTCGGCGACGCGGGCACGATCCGATCCAGCTCGGGGTCCTCGCGGTCGGCGGGATCGCCGTTCTCGCGGCGCGGGGGATCCTCGCGGTTATTCGACGGGAGGAACGACAGGAGAACGCGGATCTTCTGGAGACAGTCCGCGTCCGTGTCGGCCACCAGGTGCGCGACCCCCGAGACGGCCGCGTGCGTGTCCGCCCCGCCGAGCGCCTCCTTCGTGACGTCCTCGTGCGTGACCGTCTTGATGACGTCCGGCCCCGTCACGAACATCGAGCTCGTGCCGCGCACCATCAGGATGAAATCCGTGATCGCGGGCGAATAAACGGCGCCGCCCGCACAGGGGCCCAGGATCGCCGAGATCTGCGGAACGACCCCCGAGGCGAGCGTGTTGCGGAGAAAAATGTCCGCGTATCCGCCGAGGGACACGACGCCTTCCTGGATGCGGGCGCCTCCCGAGTCGTTGAGGCCGACGACGGGCGCGCCCACTTTCATCGCGAGATCCATGAGCTTGCAGATCTTCGCGGCGTTCGTCTCGGACAGGGAACCGCCGAAGACCGTGAAGTCCTGCGCGAACACGAAGACCGGCCGGCCCTCGACGCGCACGATCCCCGCGACGACGCCGTCTCCGGGGATCGCGTTCGATTCGTCGTCCATGCCGAAGTCTCGGGCGCGGTGCACGACGAAGGGGTCGATCTCGTCGAACGATCCCGGGTCGCCGAGCAGTTCGACGCGCTCGCGCGCCGTGAGCTTGCCCGCCTTGTGCTGTTTCTCGCGCCTGTCCGCTCCCCCCCCGGCGCGGGCCTTCGCGCGAAGGGCTCCGAGGGCGTGCAGACGATCTTCGATCGAACGTGTCATGGGCTCTCGCTTGTCCCTAGAGGGGAATCTTCTTCTTCTCGGCGAGCATCCGCTTCGCCTTCCGGAACATCTCGGCGTAGTCGACGTCCGCCCCGCGAATCGCCGCCGCGTTTTTTTCGAGAAGCCGCTTGACCTCCTCGTCGAGGGCCCGCTCGCGATCCCGGTCCTCGGTGAGCGCGGCCTCGAGAGCATGCCGAACGTCCGCGGTCGACGCGCCCTTCACGAGGCCTTCGGCGACGAGGCGGCGCGCGACGAAGGCCGCCTGCGCCAGGAGTCGTGCATCCGAAAGGGCCATCGACCCTAGAGGATATCCCACCCGGGGGACCGCGAGGCGTCCTCGGAATTTCGAGCGCGCTCCTACAATCCTCCCGTTGAGCGACGTCGTCGAGACCTTCCGCCAGGACGCAGAGGACGCCGTCCGGATCGTGTCCGGCCTGCTGCGCCGCGGCGAGGGGGGCGAGGCATTTCGGGAATGCCGGCGGAGCGTCTCCTGGACGGCGACCGAGGCCGGCCTCCTCGCGCCCGCCTTCGCGGAGGAGCGCGGCACCGCCGTGCGCCTGCGCCGGGGCCGGGAGTCTCTTCTCGTCGCGAAGGGCGGAGACGGTCCCGAAGCTCTCCGGGAAGCCGTCCGCGAGGCCTCCCGCCGCGGCGGCGGGTCTCCCTTCCTCAAATACCGCGGCCTCGAGCGGACACGCGCCGACACCGACGCACAGGGAATCGACGAGGAAGAGCGCGCGGCTCAGCTGGGTGCGGCCCTTCACCGGGCTCTGCCCGATCCACGCGGGATCTCACTCACCCTCCGGGTCGCCCGCGTCGCCATCTCGCGCGCCGTCGTCACCGCGCGCGAGATGGTGATGTGCGGGACCGTTCGACGCCTCGAAGCGTCCGGCCTCTTCCGCCGGGCCCACACGGCGCGGCCCTTCGCGTTCCAGACGTCCGCCCCGTGGGCCCCCGCGCTCGACGCCCTCGCGCGCGCCCTCGCCGACGCGGCGCGGCCGGTGCCGACGCACCAGGCCCCGGAAGGGCTGATGGACGTCGTGTTCTCTCCGGGCGCGGCGTCCGTGTTCTGGCACGAGACGGTCGGCCATCCGCTCGAAGCGGGAGGGGGGGAGTGGGGCTCCGTTCTCACACGCGTGCCGCGCGCCGCGGTAGCCCCCCCGGGCGTCTTCGTGACCGCGGACCCGACCCGCAGCGATCTTCCGGGTCACTATCTCGCGGACGACGAGGGCACGCCCGCGAGGTCCGTCGCCCTCCTGACCGACGGCTGCGTCGACGGCCAGGTCACGGACCGAAGGGCGGCCGGCGGTGCCTCGAACGGCCACGCGCGCTGCGGCGACTTTCGCCGCCCGCCGCGCCCCCGGCTCTCCAACCTCGTCGTGTCGCCCGGCCGGGCGAGCCGTGAGGAGCTTCTCGAGGCCTGCGGCAACGGGCTCTACGTCCGTGAGATCTCCGCCGGGCACGCGGACCCCGCGTCGGGCCGCTTTACCCTCTTCGTCGAGGGCGCGGACCTCGTGCGGAGAGGTGCGCTCGGGGCGCCTCTCGGCCCGTTCGTCATCACGTCCGACGTTCTCACGGCGCTCAGAAACCTTCATCCCGAGAGCGGCGACGTGTCGCATCCGGCGAGCGGACTCGGCCTTTGCGTCAAAGGAGGCGAGGCCGTGGCCGTCGGCGGAGCGTCACCGGCCATCCTCATCCGCGGCCTCACCGCCTTGCGGGGACGCGCGTGAGCGCCGGGAAGGACGATCTCCTCGAGCGCCTCCTCGCGGGCGCGCGGTGCGACGCGGCGGCGGGCGAGAGCGCGGAGGTCTACGAGCGGCGCGGGACGTCGATCGAGGTCGTCGAAGACGCAGAGGGGTCGCGGCTCTCGGTCGTCACCGAGCGTGGTTTTGCGCTGCGCCTCTTCCGCTCGGGGCGCACGGCGTTCGCCGCGTCCGTGCCGGACGCCGTGGACGGCCTGCCGGAAGCGGCCCGCCTTCTCCTCGCGCGGTCCCGGACGCGCCGCGGGGTTCGCGCGGCGGGCCCGGTCGCGGGCGGAGGCGCTTTGACGCTCGCGCCGCCTCCCGTGCCGGACGAGAAATCGGCCCGAGCGCTCCTCGCGTCGTTCCGAAGCGCCCTTCTTGCGACGGGCGAGGGCGCGGTGTCGCTGACCGAGGCGATCCTCACGACCGGAGCCCGAACGGAGCGCGTCGTGACCACCGCCGGGCGGGACGTCGTTTTCGGCAGCGCCACCACGACGCTCGTCGCGACCGTTACGGGCCGGACGGCGGCCGGGAGCGTGTCGGCGCGACTCCTCGCGTCGGCGGCCCGACCCGAGGAGCTTTCGCTCGCTCGCCTCGCGCACCATGCCGTGGACCGGGTCCTCCTTCCGCTCCGCGGCCGTCCGCTGGCGCCGGCCCGAGGCGACGTGCTCCTCGACCCGAGCGTCGCTGCCCCGATGGTCGGGCGCCTCGCCTCCGCCTTCTTCGGCGACGACGGTGACGCGCTTCTCGCTTCGCGCACGCGCGACGGACGCGACGCGTTCGCGGCGCCTCTCTTCTCGCTCGTCGACGACGCGAGGTTTTCCCACGGGCCCGTCAAGGCGACGCACGACGGCGAGGGCACGCCTCACGGACGGACCCTGCTCGTCTCACATGGCATCGTCGCCGGCAGGCTGTCGGACGCGGCCGCCGCCGTGCGTCTCGAGCAGCCGCCCACCGGCAATGCCGTGCGGCGCGCGTACACCGAGCCACCCGCGATCGGCATCACGAACCTGTTCGTGGACCCGTCCGCCGGAGTCCCTCCGCTGGAGCTTCTGCGCGCCCTGGCGCGCGGCTTCTACGCGGCGGTCCTCCTCTCGCGCCCGGAGGTGGATCTTTCCGGAGACCGCTTCCGCCTGCACGCCGCGGGCTACTGGATCGAGAAGGGCCGGGCACGGGAAGCGGTATCCGAGACTCTCGTCGAGGGCCGACTCTCGGAGTTTCTGCGGTCCATCTCGGCCGTCGGAGACGACCTCCGGTTCGTGCCTTCAGGCACGGGCGGCGCCGGCGCCCCCACCCTCTTCATCCCGAAGTGGAAGGGGGCCTGACCGCGCTTTCCCTTCGGCTCAGCCGACCCCGGGTCCCGCACGCGGCGGCGCGGGCGTGGGCGGGGCGGCGGGCACGCCGTCCTCGAGGACCGCGGGGGCCGGGGTTCGCTTCTTCGCGGATCCCGCCGGAGACTGCTCAGGTATGTCCGAAGGGATTATTTCGTTGGCGCGCGTGTAGGCGGGCGTGGGCTGGGGAGCCGACGCATTCGGAGGCGGCGCGGGACGACTCGTGCTCACGGGAGGCACGGACGTCACGACCGCCCCGCCCGGTCCCGGCCTCACGGCACGGTCGTCAGGCGCGGGAGCTCCGCTTCCCGGCCCGGCGGTTCCCGCAGCCGGCGCTCCGGGCGCGAGCCCACCCGACATCGCCGAGACCGCGACATGGCCCTGCTGGAACGAGCTCACGAGGCCCGCCTCCGCCATCTGCTCGGTCGCGGGAAGGGAGGCCCGAACGAGACGCCCGTCGAGGCTCTCGAGAAGGACGCGCCCCTTCAGGCGGGTGTACGCGGCGAAGGGGTTCCGGCGCACGTCGAACAGCGACGTGTCGACGCGCAAGGACGTCTTGTAGGCCGCGACCGCGGCGGAATCGTTCCCGCGACTTTCCTCCGCGAAGCCGAGCATCCACCACGCGGCCCAGTTTCCCGGCGCGCGCGACACGGCGTGCCGGAACGAGGAGGCGGCACCGCCCCATTCGCCCCGCATTGCGTGGACGAGCCCGGCGTTGTAAAGCGGGCGGCCGTCCGTCCTGTCGAGTTTCGCCGCGAGAGCGAACTCCCGCTGGGCGTCCCGCCAGAATCCGTCCCGAGCGATGAGACACGCGAGGTCGTTGTGCAGCGAGGCGTCGTTCGGCGTCTTCTGGAGACGCTCGAGGAGGTCGAGCGTCGCGCGGTGCTGCGGATTGCCCGGATCGAGGAAGCCCCTGTACACGTCCCTGGCGGCGACGGACCCGGCGAAGGCCGCCATCGCAATCGCGAGAAAGACAGCGCCCGCCCCCCCGAAGGGTCCGCGTCGATCGATGCTCATGGTGGTCCTTTCGTCGGCGCGGCGAGAGAGCGGCCGACGAGCCGCACCTTCCCGTCGCGCGTCTGCACGTCGAAGGCGAGGCGCGTGGCGCCCGTGGCTTTCCGGATTTCCGCGGCCTGCTTTTTCACGAGTTCCTCGAACCGGTCGAATCGGAGCCGGGAAGAGTCCTCGCCGGCCGCCGCGCGCGCCGCGCAGTACCGGTCGAAGAGAGACCTGAGGTCACCCTTCCCCGGGCCTTTTACGGACCCCGAGGCGGAAGCGTCGCCCGCGGAAGGGCGCGCCGCCGGCTCGACAAGCCGCGGGCGCGGCGCGGGCCGGACCGGCCCTCGCCCTTCCTCTCGCGCGACGAGCCTCTTTTCCCAGAGGTCGGAGAGGGCCGTGAAGCGGCTCTGGAGCGCCTGAAGCCGGAAGCGCTCCGCGACTTTCTCGACGGGCTCGTTCCCCACACGGCGAAGCACCTGTTCCACGCTCTTTCGAGCGGGAAGCGGAGGCACCTTCGCATCGCCCGAGAAGAATCGCTCGTAGTCCAGCTTGAGAGCCGTGATGCTCTTTTCCAGGAGATCGAGATCCCGCGCGATCGAGATGGCCATCGGCAAAAAGTAGTCTACATTCCGCCGGCATGGATCCCGAGCCGCCCCGGCCCCCCGCCATGGACCGCCTCCTCGAGTCCGCGACCGGAAAGGCGCTGGCCGCTCGCCACGGCAGGGCGCGCGCGAAGGAAGCGCTCCGCGAAGCGAGCGCCGGCTGGCGCGCGTCGAGGTCCGCGGGCGACGCGGCCGAGGCGATTCTGGCCGCGGCGGCCCGTGACCTCGAGAACCGTCTCCCGGCGGGGCCGCGCCGCGTGGTCAACGCGACGGGGGTGCTTCTCCACACGAACCTGGGCCGAGCCCCACTGGCGCGGGAAGCCGTCTCGGGCGCGGAGCGTGCCGCGGGGTTCTCCACGCTCGAATACGACCTGACCGAAGGGAAACGCGGGAAGCGCGGGGAGCACGTCCGGCCGCTCGTCCTCGCGCTCTTCGCCCCCGGACGAGACGACCTCGACGCGATCGCGGTCACGAACACCGCCGCCGCGCTCCTCCTCGCCCTCGACACCCTCGCGAACGGCAGGCCCGTCGCGGTGTCGCGCGGAGAGCTCGTCGCGATTGGCGGCGATTTCCGCGTACCCGCGATCCTCGCGAAAAGCGGCGCTTCGCTGCACGAGGTCGGCACGACCAACCGGACATCCGTTCGGGACTACGAGGAGGCGCTCGACGCGGGAGCGGCAGCGATCCTCAAGGTCCGGCCGTCGAACTACCTCATCGTGGGGTTCACCGAAGAGGTCGGTCTTTCCGAACTCGCCGTCCTCGCCCGCGCCCGCGGCGTCCCCATCATCTTCGACGCGGGCGCCGCCACGCCCACGCGACTCACGGATCCCGCCCTCGCAGGCGAACCCGTGCCGCTCGCCGCGCTGGACGCGGGAGCCGACCTCGTCTGCTTCTCGGGAGACAAGCTCCTCGGCGGACCGCAGGCGGGAATCCTCATCGGAAGGACGGAACTGGTCGTGCGCGCCGCCGCGAATCCTCTCGCCCGCGCCCTGCGCCCGGACAAGCTCGTCCTCGGCGCGCTCGCCGCCACCCTCGACCTCCATCTCTCCGGCCGCCGCGGGGAGGTCCCATTCTTCCGGATGCTCGAGGCGTCTCTCGCCTCCCTGCGAGTCCGTGCCGAGACGCTCGCGGCGCGCGCCCTCGCGGCTGGCTTCGAGGCCACGGTCGTGGATTCGATCGCCGTCGCGGGCGGCGGCGCAGGCGCCGAGTCGACGCTGCCCTCTCAGGCGGTTTCGCTCGCGCATCGCGCCTTCTCCGCGGACGGCCTCGCGGCAGCTATCCGCGCGAGCGAGCCGCCCGTCGTCGCGCGGATCGAAGAGGGGCGCGTTCTTCTCGACCTCAGGAGCGTCGCGGAATCCGAGGACGAAGAGATCGTCCGCGCGCTGGAGCGCTCCCCCTTTCGGCACGAGGCGCGCTAGATCCCGAGCTCCTTCATCCGCTGCGCGAGCTTGCGCAGCGGCACACCGAGCTCCTCCGCAGCGCGCACCTTTTCCCCTCCGGTGGCATCCAGCGCGCGCCGGATGCGCGCCGCCTCACCGGCCTGCCGCCACCTCTCCGCGGTCTCCTCGAGCGTTCCGTCCAGGGAGGGATGCCGCGGCTCCGTCTCCCCCGCCACGCCGACGACGATGTCCTGGGGCCGGACCACGTCCCCAGAGGCGAGGAGGACCGCGCGCTCGACCACGTTGCGAAGCTCGCGCACGTTTCCCGGCCAGTCGTGCGCCTGGAGCCTTTCGAGCGCGGCCGTGGAGAAGACGGGCGCTTTCTTCTTGACCTGGCGCGCCGCCGAGACCGCGAAACCGCTCACGAGCGCGGGAATGTCCTCCTTTCGCGCGCGGAGGGGCGGCAGCCGCACGGGGAAGACGTCCAGCCGGTAGAAGAGGTCTTCGCGGAACGTGCCTGCCTTCACGAGGGACGCGAGCTCGCGGTTCGTCGCGGCCACGATCCGGACGTCCACGGCGATCGGAACCGTGCCGCCCACTCGGAGAAACGTGCGCTCCTCGACCGCTCGCAGGAATTTCGCCTGCGTCGCCGGCGGAAGCTCGCCGATCTCGTCGAGGAACAGGGTGCCGCCGTCGGCCAGCTCGAAGCGCCCGGCCCGCCGCTCGCTCGCGCCCGTGTAGGCGCCGCGCTCGTGTCCGAAGAGCTCGTTCTCGACGAGGCTCTCGGGAAGGGCGGCGACGTTCACGGCGACAAACGGCCCGAGGGCACGCGGCGAGAGGGCATGCACGGCCCGCGCGAAGAGCTCCTTGCCGGTCCCCGACTCGCCCGTCAGGAGAACCGTCACGTCGGAGGCCGCGGCCGGGCGGATCCGCTCGAGGGCTTCCCCGAGCGCCTGCGACGTCCCGACGATCTCGGGCATTCCTGCCAGGCCCGCCTCGGCGGCGAGGAGTCCGTGGGCGACGGCCGTCCGGCGCGCGCGCACGTGCCGCGCGACGAGAAGAAGGAGGAGATCCGGGTCGACCGGCTTGCTCAGGAAGTCGGCGGCGCCGAGCTTCATCGCGGCGACCGCGGTCTCGACGGTCCCGAACCCGGTGAGGACGACGACGGGGAGCGCGGGATCCGAGGCGGTGGCCGCCTTCAGAACGACGAGACCGTCGGCGCCCGGCATCTTGAGATCCGTGAGAACGAGCGTGTAGCGCCGTCCCTCGGCCAGACGGCGCAGCGCTTCCTCGCCGGTCGAGACGGCCTCGACGCTGTAGCCCTCTCGGCTCAACGTCTCGGCGAGCATCGCGCGGAGGGACTCCCGATCCTCGACGAGCAGGATTTCCGCGGGCATCGAGTTGCCGGAACCCGGCCTCGTCAGGTGCCCGGGGGCTTTGAAGGCGCTTTCGGGGCGTCCGAACCCGGAACGAAGGTCCCGTTCGCCGGATTTCCTCGCGGCGCATTGGCCGCGGGAGGGGCGACGTCCGGCCGCGGGATCACCACCCACGGCGGCGCGGGCGTTGGCGGGGGCGCCGGCGTGGCGACGGCCTCGGCCTCGCCCTCGGGCTTCGGAGCCGCTCCTCCGGGCGCGCGCGCGGCCGCGGCATCACCCGCGGGCTTGACGGGAATACGGACCTGCCAGGTCGGAACGTATCGGTAAGACGCGGCCTCCCCTTCGAGCGGGGCGCTCGCCGTGAAGGTCGACTTCTCTCCCGGCGCCAGGGTGTCTTTCGCGACCTGGGCGAACGCCGACGAGAACGTCTTGCCGTCCTTGCCCACGATTTCCACCGTGACCGCGACGCCCGTCACTTCGGTCGCGCCACCGTTGATCACCGAGCCCGTGAACGCGTAGCCGTCCTTCGAGCGCGTCACGCTCGTGTTCGCGATGTCGACGCGTCCCTCTCCCTCGCCTTCCTTCTTCCCCGACGTCTCGTCGCCGATCCCGTGCGCGATCGTGTCGTCGGTCAGGACGACCGCCGCCCGGCGTCCGGTCTTCTGCTTCGCCGCCTCAGCGGGCGAGAGGGGTTTCAGGAGGCCCGGCGTCGGGAGCGGCGCCGCCGCTGGTCGGGCCTTCTCGGCCGCCGTCTTCTCGACGTCGATCTCCGAAAGGGGAAGGGACAGGAGCACCCCGTCGGTCGTCGTGAGAAGCGCGAGGTTGCCCTTCACGACGAAGGGCTTCTTCGTCACGATCCGGCGACCGTCCTTGAGCCAGATTTCATCGGCCCCCGCGATGCCGGCGAGGCATGCGAGGACGGCCACCGCCAACATCAGCCGTCGCATGGGACCTCCTTACAAGTCGAGAACATCGCTATTTTACACGTTGAGGCGCGTCGCGCGGGGTCAGGACGAACTCCTTGGACGCGCGCTCGAACGGGACACGGCGGCTCTCGTCCGGATCCCAACCGACCGGCCCCGCGTCCGGCACGGAGCCGGGAGCGGGCGCGTTCAGAAGGGGCGGCCATTCGAGCGGCGGTTGGGGGCCGTCGCCGCGCAGGAATCGGCGTTCGGCCTTCGCGGTCCACGCGACTCTCAGCGTCCCCGCGGGCTCCCATGCCACCTGGAGCTCCTCGACGTCCTCTGCGACGCGGGCGATCTCCCATCGGCCGTTTCCGGCGAATTCCGCGGCGGCCAGGAAGGGATGAGGGAATTTCATGGACGGCGGGTCGTTCGTGACGTTGTAGTCGGGAGACCGGCCCGCCGGTCCCCGCGCAACGAACCAGACCACGTCGTCGAGGAGGCCGCCTGTCGCCGGCTCGCCGAGGGCGAGGGCCGCGTCCGCTTCTCCACGCGGATTCATGCGTGCCGCTTCCGCATCGGCGAAGTCGAGACGGAATTCGAGAGCGGACCGCCCCTCGCCCGAACGACGCCACTCCGCGACCCGGGCGACGGCCGAGCGGCCTTCCCGATCCGACAGGAGGAAGAACCGCTTCGCGCGCCGATTCGCCGTCTCCAGTCTTTCGACGACGGCGCGAGGCCCGTCCTCATTTCCCGAGCCGTCGCTACCCACGAGCGGGCTCGCCACGAGCCACACGGAGGATGCATCGGAGGGAATCCGGCCGCTCGCGTCCGCTCCGCGCGACAGCCGGACGGCGACGAGGGGCGTGCGCAGCACGCCACGGAGGCCGAGCTGATCGGTGCCCGCCCGAACCGGGACGGGCACGCCCGAGGCGTCGAGGTAACTCGCGCCCTCCCCCGACGTGTTGTCCGCGACGATTCGCACGGCCTCCCAGGGCGGGATCCCGCCCCGACCCGCTTCCCGGACGTCCCGCGAAAGAGTTCGCGAGGCCGCCTCGAGGGCGCTTACGAGGCGGGATTCGTCCCTCTCGACGACGAGGAGCTTCGTGCGGAGGTCGATGAACCACAGCGCCGCCACGATGACGACGGCAAGCAGAAAGAGCGTGAGACCGAGCTCCCGCAGGGAGAACCCTCTCGGCCGCCCGCACGGCCCCGATCCCGCGCTCACATGCGAATACTAGCGGGTACTCGGGGACCGCCCGCGACTACTTCTGCTCCTTCCACCAGACGGGGACGAAGTTCGGCGCGCCCGGCAGCGAAGGCGTGGGAATGTCGACCTTGACGAGCTTCGCAACGTTCTTGCCGACGCCGCTCTGTCCGACGAAGGCGCCCTTGTCGGTCACGACGAATCCGGACGAGGCACCCGGGCCGGCCGCGTAGACGGTCGTCGGGTTCACCCCGCTGAATACAGGGGCGGCGCCACCCGCGATCTCGAACTGCACCTTGATCACGTACGAGTAGCCATTGCAGCCGTAGTCGGGGTCGAAGACGGTGAAAAAGACATTCTGCATCGGCGAGCTCACGTTCCCGACGAGGAGCGGCGAGGACGTGACCTGCGTGTGAATGCCGAGGCGCGTGTGAACCCCCGCGATGTATGTCGGGTCGGTCAACTGGAGCGGGATTCCGGCCGCCTCGCCACCGATGACTTTGCTGATCACGTATGGCGCGAAAGCTCCTGAGCCGAGCGGTACCGCGCCAAAGGCGGCGTCGGTGATCTTTTTCGGATTCGTCGCGACGAAAAGGGTCGGGACGAACGGAGGCGGCGTGCCCGTGTAGCCCGGGTCGGCCGGGTTATAGCCCGAGCCGAGGGGTGGGTCGACGGCCGCGTTCCGGTTCACGTTCCAACCCGAGACGGTCGGGCTCGTCTCGTAGAAGCTGCCGCTGCCGAGAGCGTAGACCTGGTAGCCGAGCGTTCCGATTCCGTTCGCCGCCGGCGAATAGAAGAGCGGCTGCGGGCTGTCCACCCCCAGGGCGGCCTTCGAGGCCGCGTTGAGGTCGATGAGCACCCTCGAGGTCGGGCTCGAGAAGTCGCCGAAGATCGCGTTGACGCGGCCGTTCTCGTCGCCCTGGAGCGAGAGATTCGCGCGGTTGTCGTTCTGGAAGCCGGAGGCGCTCGTCTGGAAGAAAATCGAGTCGACGAACGTCTGGTTTCCCACGACCGGACTCGGTGCCGCGAGCGGGGGGACCGCCGTCGCCGACAAGAGGGTGCCGTCGATCGGATTGACGACGAAGATGTTCCCGTCCTGCGACGCGTTGTAAAGGCTGGTCGGGTTGATGCCGGCGCCGAAAGTCAACTTGCTCGTGGTGAACGTGTCGGGTGCGACCGCGGGCACGCTCCATGTGCTGAAGAGGCCCGCATAATCCGAAGAGTTCTTCGTCCAGAGGACGTCGACAGGTTTCCCCGCGTTCGCGCCGGCGAATGCGCCGTAGTTGTTGTCCGCGAGCATCAGGCCCGGGCCGGGGACGGCCGGTCTGCCCCCCAGGTTCCCGAAGGGGTGGGTGATGTCGATCGCGGCGACGACGTCGCCTCCCGGTCCTTCGGTCAGGAATCCGACCGTCTTGTAAACCGAGGGCCCGGGGAACCAGATGTCCGCGAAGCGCAGCGAGCTCGCGACGCCCCACGTGTGCTCGTCGAAGAGGAACCCGGCGTTCTGTCCGGTGTCCGTCGAAATGGATGGATCCGGGTCGCTGAAGTTGTTGTAGAGCGTGACCTGGTTCGCGATCAGATTCGGCGGCATCAGGCCGATCACCTCGGCGCCGTCGTCGAGGTCGAAGGCATGCAGGAATCCGTCGTCGGCGCCCAGCCAGGTGAGCTTGCGCCGGTCCTTGTAGTCGCCCTCGAAGCCGCTGTGATCCGAGACGTTTCCCACCTGGAAGTAGCGTTGCGGCGGGCCCACGACCGCGGGCGTCACGTTGACGGACGGTCCAAGAATCCAGTCGCGCTTGAGGCCCAGGTTGGGGTTTGCAATCGGCAGGTTATCGTCATCGAGAACCGTAACCCGGGTGTCGATTCCACGCATGAACTTGATGGTATCGATCGTGATGGGGTCGGTCGCGCAGGCGGCGCCGCAAATGAGGTTCAGGGCGGTGGCCGTGGCCGCGTCACTGTCGAGCGGGATCAGCGCGCCGCTGGCCGGATCCCACGTGTAGAGCTGCCGGGTCCCCGCCGCGTTCGCGTTGCCTGGCGTCGGGTGCCAGGCCTGGGGCGCGACCGCGTCGGGGCCAAGGACCTCTCCCGCGTCCCAGAACGTCGGGAGGATGGGCAACAGGGGGTTGCTCGCGTCGATCGCATAGATGTGGCCCCGCCAGAGCGGATAGGTAGCCGAGGTCAGAATGACCTTGCTTCCGAGGTTGACGGCCGCTCCCGAAACGGGCGAGCTCGTCGTGTAGTCGCCGCTCGCCGAGCTCCGCACGATGGTGAGAAAGGCGTTGTAAAGCGACTTGGCGTCGATCGAGAAGAAGGCGTAGTCCTTGTTGTCCGGCGCCGGCTGGTCCGGACCGAACCGGTTGGGCCCAGCCACTCCCGGCGCACCCGGCCCGCTTTCGTTCGTACCCGCGGCGGTTTCGGGGGCCGGTTTGATGTGCGGCAGGCGGGCGTCTCCACGGAGCGGCAAGGGGTCGGTCGTGTCGTAGAGAACGAATCCGGCGTCCTTCTTTTTCGCATTCGCGTCCGTGCGGCCGCGATAGGCGATGCGGTTCAGCTCGCAACGCGAGACGTCGGAGGAGATTCCGATCGCAAACGTCCGGGTCCGGACGATGGCATCCACCTTCGTCGTCGCAACGTCCAGCTGGTGTGCGTTCAGATACATGGTCTCGGCGGCGCCCGGAGGGAACTTGTCGAAAGCGGTCCCGAGCTTGTCAGGGGTGCATGGGGTGGTCGTCGTGTCCCAGAAAGCGTCCACCGGGGTTCCCGTATTCGTGGTGTTCGACTGGCCGTCCGTGCAGAGAATGACACCGTAGGCCCGGTTGCAGGCTTTCCTCGGGTCCGCGTTCCACGTCGCGGTCATGGCAGCGTCCGCCGCGCCGATGGCGCCAAACGTAGGCGTACCGGTCCCGACACCGAGGCCGCCCAGGAAATGGTGGCGCATGTGGCCTTCGATCGCCGCGACGTCGCCCGGCCCGCTGTCGATCGTGGTGATGCTGACGAGTGGGTCGTAGATCTGAGCGACCGAGGTGCCGGTATACGTCATCAGACCCCAGTTCACGACGTCTTTCGTGAACCCGACGACGTCCCGGGGGAGATTCTTGGTCCAGGTGGGCTGGTGGGCGCCTCCGAACTGGACTACGACGGCCGCACCGCTTGCGTCCTTCTCCTTGATGGTCTGGATCTGGGCGCCGATGACGGCCAACCCCCGCGTTCGCCAGCCCGCCGCGAAGGAAAGCGGCGTTCCGGTTTGTCCGGGAGTGGAGTCGATTCCGTTCAAGGCGGCGGTCGTCTCGTCCATGACGGGGAGCGGCGGACCCGGGTCGGGCCCGTAGACGATGTCGTTGTTCGGAGCGGCGCCGTAGCCGTAATTCAACGTCCAGGCCCAGCCGTCGTAGTTTCCCGCCACTCCGTAGGGCGAGGCGAGGAAGATCGTGGGAGGGATCGCCACATCCCGGTAGATGCGGGATCCCGTCGTGTCGACACCCGGGTGATAGATCGGCGGGTGGGCGGGATCGTAGTCGACGTTCAGAGGCGAGAGCGTTCCGGGATCGGGCCAGTCCCACGTCCCCTTCGAGTAATAAATCCCGGGCTGCTCGCCCTCGACATCCGTACCGGACGGCGGCTTGCACGCCGGCAGGCCGACGCCGCAGTCGTGATCGTACGTTGACACCGTGGGCTGCGAGGGAAGGGTGTACTTCCACGCGCCGGGGATTTCACTGTGTTGGATCGGATCCGGCCAGTCGTTCTGCGTCCCGGCTCCCGGCGCCTTGAAGCCGGTGTACGTCGTGACGGAGTTTCCCAGGACGTTCTTCAGGATGGCGAGCCGCGAAGGCTGCTCCCACCGGAGCGCGTAGCGCCAGCGGTGGCATCCGCCGACGACCGGCGCGGGTACCGGCGTGGCGACGGCCATGATGGCCGCGATCCCCATGGAGACGCCGTGGGGCTCCCGCGGCAGGAAGGCCTCGAACGACTCGGCGTCCGATGCCAGTCCGGACGCATCAACCAGTCCGGACGCATCAGCCAGTTCGGACACAGCTCCGTGCCCCGGTCCGTTCCAGGCAACGACCGCCACCGGTTCCGGGAGGCCGCGACGCGGACCGGATTCCGACGACGCCAGGGACGCGCCCGCCGGCTCGTTCGACGGACGCACGAGCGGATTCCTCGGGACATAGAAATCGACGGGCTTGACCGTGGGCGTGCGCGTCGGCGTGGCCGTCGGCGTCCACGTCGGCGTGCCCGTGAAGGTGGGAGTCCCCGTGGGCGTCGACGTCGGCGTCAACGTGGGTGTGATCGTCGGCGTCCACGTGTAGGTCGGCGTCACGGTCGGCGTCAACGTCGGCGTATTCGACGGCGTATTCGTCGGCGTATTCGTGCTGAGGGGCGTGTTCGTCGGCGTCAACGTCGGCGTCAGCGTCGGCGTCACCGTCGGCGTGGACGTCACCGTCGGCGTTACCGTCGGCGTGCCCGTCGGCGTCACCGTCGGAGTCCGCGACGGCGTGTTCGTCGGCGTCCCGGTCGGCGTCGGCGTCGGCGTGAACGTCGGCGTGCCCGTGGGCGTCACCGTCGGGGTTCGCGTCGGCGTACTCGTCGGCGTCAGGGTCGGCGTGATCGTCGGCGTGGCCGTGATCGTCGGCGTCGGCGAGGGCGTCGACGTCGGGGTCAGGGTGGGCGTGATCGTCGGCGTCTGCGTGATCGTGGGCGTATTCGTCGCCGTGCCCGTCGGCGACACGGTGGGCGTATTCGTCGGCGATACGGTGGGCGTGTTCGATGGCGTGTTCGTCGCCGTCGTCGTCGGCAGCGCCGTGGGCGTGCTCGTGGGCGTGATCGTGATCGTCGGCGTGCGCGTGGGCGTGTTCGTCTTCGTGCGCGTGGGCGTCCGGGTCGGCGTCCTCGTGCGCGTGGGGGTATTCGTGATCGTCGAGGTGGGCGTCAGGGTCGGCGTGCGCGTCGGCGTCTGCGTGATCGTCGGCGTCCGGGTGGGCGTCAGCGTGGGCGTCAGCGTGGGCGTCAGCGTCGGCGTGCCGGTCGTCGTCGGTGTTCCGGTGGGCGTCACCGTCGGCGTGATCGTCACGGTCGGCGTCCACGTCGGGGTGAACGTGGGCGTGCCCGTGGGCGTGATCGTCGGGGTGATCGTGGGCGTACCGGTCGGCGTCGCGGTCGGCGTGATCGTCGGCGTGAGCGACGGCGTCGAGGTCGGCGTCGAGGTGGGGGTCTCGGTCGAGGTGGGCGTCACCGTCGGCGTCGCGGTGGGCGTCACGGTCGCGGTCGAGGTGGGGGTCTGGGTCGAGGTCGGCGTGAACGTAGCCGTCGCGGTCGGCGTTTCCGTCGCCGTCTGGGTCGGGGTCGCGGTGGGCGTCTCGGTGGACGTGAGCGTCGGCGTGAACGTGTTCGTCGGCGTCGGCGTCGGCGTTTCGGTCGGCGTCTGCGTCGGGCCGAGGTTGCCGTCGAGGCACGTGACGCTCCAGACGAGCCGGCCGACCGAGTCCTCGTCCTCGATCAGGGAGTGCGCCTGCACGTCCCAGCGCATCGAGCCGCTGACGTCCTGGAGGATGAGGAGGTTCGCGCGGAGAAGCTGCGCCGTGAGCTGGCGGAGGGGATCGTACCCTTCGGTTCGCGTCGCCGCCTGGACGGTGCCTGCCCCGCCGAAGATCATGGCGAAGAGAAGCAGGAATGCGCATCCCTTCCGCACGGAGGCCGGAAGGGCGATGGGGCGGCGAGGTTTGTTCATTGGCTAGCTCTTCCCTGTAATGGTGTTTGTTCCGCCCGCGTTCACGTCTTTCTGGCCTCCGGTCGATCCCCCGCCGGTAGTCAGGAGAAGCTGCTCTTCGACGATCTTCGTCACGACGACGCCCGCCGCGAGCTGCACCGTTCCGACCGAAATGAGGTTCACGATGTTGTCCAGGTCCACCGTGTCGGTGCCGCTTGTGTCGTCCACGTTGTTGCGCAGATAGAGCGAGTACGTGACCCGGTCCACCACGGAGACCGTGGCGGGCGGCGGGATCGGGACGTCTTTGTAGGCCTTGCGGTCCGCCCCGAGGCAGCCGGCGTTGGCGATAGTCGAAAGGTCCATCACCAGAGCGTCGTATCCCCCTCCGGGCACCTTGAGGTTCGAGAGTGGGGTGCGGGCCGCCAGCAGGGCCGAAAGAGTCTGCGGACCGCAGGCGGTCGCGTCGAGGTTGATGACCTCGGTCAGGAGGGCCTCGCCGCGCCGGAGGCCGGCGTCCGCCGCATAAAAGCCCGCCTTCGAAATGCGCGTGTTGCCGGAGAGGCGATCCTCCATCGACGTGAAGTACGCGATGCCGACGCCCACGATCGTCAGGACGAGGAGGACGAGGATCACGGAGACGAGGGCGCTCCCGCGGGCCTCCATGCGTCGCTTCATCGGCGTCTCCCTCATCCCCTCGGAATCCGGTTGCGAAGCATCAGGGTCGCCGTCGCGCGGTAGTGGTCGTATTGATCGTAGAGCGGCCAGGTCGGATGGGCCGTGTCCAGGGTCACGCCGTGATCCTCCGAAGCCGGCCGGAAGTGCTGGCTCGAGGTCGTCGCCAGGGCTTCCCTGACGTCGATGTTCGTGAGTTTTCGGGCGCCGATGGGCAGCAGCGGGGAGCGCCCCGTGACCGAGAACCGGAGCCCGATCACGTTGGAGATGTCGAGAGGCGGGAGAGCCGCGCCGAAGTTCGGTCCCGCCTGGAACGGAACGTTGGGGGCGCACCCGGGCGCCGCCAGGGCGGCGCAACCCGGGGAGGCCGCGCCGATTCTCTGGGTCGCCGTATTCCAGACGAGGGAGCTGGAGGTGGGCGCGCCCGCCGCCCCGGCGGCTTCGTCCCGCGCATACAGGTATGCGATCTGCAGATCCTCGATGTTCTCCATCACGTTGACGAATTCGATGCCCGGATTGTCGGTGGCCGGATTGAAGAGGCCGAGTTTCTGCTGCAGCTTGGGGACCCCATCGACGCTGTCCGTCATCACGCGGAAGGAGATCACCTGGAGACCCGTGACGAGGTAGACCGGATCTACGAGACTCGCGACCGGGTTCGGCGCCGCGGGAAGCGCCGCCGAGACGAGGTCGGCGTTCACGTGAATGTTCTTGAAAGAACCCGGGGTGACGTCGGAGCAGGCCCCGCTCGCCTGGGAGCCGACCCCGTTCGCCTGGTAACCCGTTTGTGGAATGCGAACGTACGTCCAGCTCCCGTTTCTGTCGACGAGCATGAGAAGGCCGCTCTCGGCTCCGAGGAAACCCGTGGCCGTCTCGAAGGCCGCCTCGTTGACCGCGTCGAGCGCGGCGTTCCACGGCCCGGGGCCGCAGCCCACCCGGAAGTTGAACCACAGGTCGACGCCCGCGCCAAACGCCGGCATCGGCGCCCAGACCTGATAACGGGCGGGGTTGAACGGGGCGACGATCGTGATGATGTCCGTCCCGATGTCGCCGAAGTTCGTCGATTGGATTGCCAGCGGGATGGCCGGTGGGTTCGCCGGTATGACCCGGGCGCCGTTTCCCGGCTCGACGCACGTGGTAGCCCCCATGACGTCGGGACACCCGAGGTTGTTGTACGAGGCCTGGGTCGTGATGCCGTTGAGGTTGTAATACATGATCAGCGCGTTCGGGCTCGGGTGCGTGGAATCGACGTAGTTCACGTCGGAAGCGCCCGCCAGATAGAACGACAGGTAGTCGGCGGCACGGCGCGCCGCCTGCCGGGGAAGCATGAAGTACTGCTGCCGCTCGGCGAACGCGCGCATCTGAAAGAGCATCGTCATCGCGACGACGAGGATGATGACGAGGAGCAGCAGCGAGACCATCGCCTCGAGGAGCGTGAATCCTCGAGCCGGGCCGCGCTTACTGCGTGAACTGCGCCACATAGTCCACCCTCTTGCCGCCGCCATTCGTGCCGATCCCCAGGTAACGAGCGGCGCCGGCGACGTCCGTCGGCACCGCCGAGACCGTGATCACCCAGACCGCGACGCCGCTGTTCAGCGTCTGGGCCGCGTCGTTCTCGATCCTGTAGCTGATCTTGTAGGGGCCGTTCGCCCGTTCGATCACGTTCGCTCCGTCGGGGCCCCAGAACGCGTACTCGGCCTCGATTCCGGTATAGGGAAGGTTCACGGTCATCGCCCCGAGCGGCAGAATGCCGGTATTGGCGGGCACCGCGTAGCTGCGCGACGTCACGTAGTAGTACCAGCGGATGTTTTCGACGACCTGCTGGCACTTGAAGAGCATCTGCGTGCGCGCCGCCGCGCCCTTGTTGACGATGAGCGACACCGAGAACATCTGGAGAATGCCCACCAGGACGAGCGCCATGATGGTCATGGCGAGGAGCACCTCGACGAAGCTGCTGCCGCGGCGAGCGCGGCGGGCGTTCTCAGCCATTTTGATCCACCCACGCGGGCGTCGAATCCTTGATCTGCTTGACGACGCGAACGCTCCAGACGGGATTGATGGTGATCAGGTACCGGGTGGGAGGCATGAAGGACTGATTGAC
>JBDTML010000184.1:0-7295 GCA_039934255.1 Acidobacteriota bacterium
ACGTCTCTCTTCCCAGCGGCGGACCCCAGCTTCTCCGCCTGAGCCTCGCGAACGTCCTCAACACGTTCGCGCTCGACGCATCCATTCACGCGGCCGAATCCCGCGGCCTCGTCAAGGTCGTGTCGACTCCGAAAGTCCAGACGCAGACGGGCGAGCTCGCGTCGATCCAGTCGGGATTCCAGATCCCCGTCCAGACGACCGTCAACAACACGACCTCGGTGCTCTACATCAACGCGACGCTGCGCCTGGACGTCACCCCGCAGATCACGAACGAGGGAACGGTCATCATGGACGTCACGGTTCAGAAGCGCGAGCCGGCGGTCGGAATCAACATCGCGGGGGGCCAGAACATTCCGCTCACGACGCGTGACGCGAAGACACGGCTCATGGTGCGCGATGGCGGCACGGCCGTGATCGGCGGCATCTTCAAGATCACGACGAACGACGGCCAGTCGATGATCCCGGGCCTCTGGAAAATTCCCATCCTCGGCAATCTGTTCCGGAGCCGCACGCAAACCGAGGGCACGGACGAGCTGATGATCTTCATCACACCGCGGATCATTCGCTGAGGAACGAACGATGAAAAAACTCTCTCTCTTCCTTCCCCTGGGTTTCGCGGCGGCGGTTCTTTCCGTGCTCCCGGGCTGCTCCACGAACATTCAGGGCGACAGCGCCTCTCCGGTGTTCTGCTTCGCCACGTTCCAGCTCCTGCCTCTCACGGTCAACGTGGCCTCCAACGCTCCGGTCCAGTTCCAGACGACCATCCTCACGTGCCGCCTCAAGAGTACGACCTCCACGTCGCTGCAGTTCATGGACACCCAGATGGACCAGTACACCGTCGTCTGGAACCGCCTCGACGGCGGGACGGTCGCCTCCCCCACGCAGACGTTCGGGGGCAACGTCACGGTGCCGCCGAACGGCACTTCGACGCTGACGAACTACCCGTTCATGTCGGCGGACAGCCTCATCCGGCCGCCTCTCGACCAGCTGTTCCCCTTCAACGGGGGAGTGGACAAGCAGACGGGACGCGCCGAAATCCGGCAGGCAGGCCGCGTGACCTGGTACGGCCACACGCTGTCCGGGCAGGCCGTCGCGTCCGACGTGGCGACGTTCGACCTGATCTTTATCTACAGTCCGATCTCTGGACGCATCGAGCTGAAGCGTGCCAAGTGACGAGGTGACTCCCATGCGACGTTTTCAGTTTCCGAACGCCGCGCTCCTCGCGGGCCTTGCCGTTCTCCTGAGCGGTTGCTCCGGCGAGACGCCGACCGCGCCCGGCCCCGTGACCCCGCCTGGCCAGGGTACGCCCGGCTCCTGCACGACACTGATCTCGCTATCCGCCACGACGGACAACCCGTTCGCCGGGTCGGGCTCGATCGTGCGCGCCACCGTCACGAAGAACGGCATCCCCGTCGCCGACGGCGGGTCCGTGCAGTTCTCGACGACTCTCGGCACCTTCGCGGAGAACGGCCTCAACGCGATCTCGAAGACGACGAGCGGCGGCGTGGCCGACGTGACCGTCCTTTCGACGAACAACGGGACGGCGCAGGTGGTCGCGGTCTACGAATGCGCGCGCGCCCAGAAGAACCTGCAGGTCCAGGGCGTTCCGGACACCGGTCCGGTCATCACCTCCTATACGCCGACCAACGGCACCTGCGCGGGCGGGGACATCGTCACGATCAATGGGGTCCGCCTCGGCAACGGCACGGGCGTGAAGGTCTTCTTCGGCGGGATCGAGGGGTCGGTCACGCAGAGCGCGAACACCCAGATCAGGGTCCTGACGCCGGCCCGCACGCTCAAGAACCCGACCGTTCCCGAATCGGTGCCGGTCGTCGTCGTCGTGAACGGCGTGTCCTCGCCGGCGGCGGCGGTCCTCTTTACGTATGCCTGCATCCCGGACGCACTGAAGATGTCCGTCTCGTCGATCACGCCGACGGCAGGGTCGCCCGCCGGCGGTGACCTCGTCCAGATCCTCGGGCGGAACTTCGGCACGACGATCGCCACGACCCAGGTCACGTTCTGCGGCCGCTCGGCCCAGATCGTCGGCCTGCAGGATCAGCTCATCACGGTCTCGTCGCCCACGCACATCCTCGCGAACCCGGCGGTATCGGAAGCGTGCGACGTCGTCGTCACGAGGGACATCGGCCTCGTCTCGCAACAGTCCGCCACGGCGCCGCGACCGTTCACGTACACGGGGAACGGATCCGGCGGCGTCTGCAATACGGATCCCACGTTTTTCATCGCGAGCCTCACGCCGACGAGCGGCTCGCCGGATGGCGGGACGACCGTCACCCTGACGGGCAGCGGCTTCGGCTCGAACGCATCGCTCCTGCGCGTGGATTTCGGCGGCACACCCGCGACGATTACGAACGTTTCGAACACGACCATCGTGGTTTCGACGCCTCGGCGCGCGCTCTCGAGTCCCAACGTCCCCGAGACCGTCGACGTCACCGTGACGGACCTCGGCAGCCAGGCACAGCGCTGCGCGCGCGTCGTGAGCGGCTTCGTGTACACGGCCCTGGCTCTCGACCCGGTCATCTACTCCTCCTCGCCGAAGACCGGCCCGAACGACACGTCCACCCGGGTCTCCATTTTCGGCACGGGCTTCCAGTTCCCGATGCAGGTGTTCCTGACGGGCGGGACTTGCGGCGCGCAGCGCGTCGAGGCCCAGGTATCGGACATCTCGCTGAACACGATCGTCTTCAAGACGCCGGTCGCCGAAGCCGGAAACGTCTGTCTCGCGAACCAGCTCGTCGACATCGTCATCCTGAACCCGTCGACCGGGAAGACCGCTTCGTGCCCGGCCTGCTTCAAGTACTACTCCTGCCCGACGATCACCTCGATCGCGCCCGGCTTCGGTTCCTATCTGGGTGGGACGCAGGTCGTGATCACAGGCCACAACTTCGAAGACCCGGCGACCGTCGGCGGCGGCGGCACGGCGTGGTCGCCGATCTCGGTGTCATCGCAGCAGATCATCGCCGTCACGGCGCCCCTCCTCGTGACCGGATGCGCAGACGTCGCCGCGGCGGTCCTCGTGAACGGCACGGCCCTGAGCTGTCCGAACGCGGTGGGACCGATCTTCACGTACTACGTGAAGAGTGCCAGCCCGTTCGTCACGAGTGTCGTTCCATCCGTCGTCAATCAGGGCGGCGGCGAGGTCGTGACGATCAACGGCGGCAACTTCATCGATCCCAACATGCGGGTCGTCTTGAAGCTTCCTTCGGGTGCGCCGGTTTCGATTTTCCCGACGACGCGAACGGCCACGCAGATCACCTTCGTGACGCCCCCGTTCCGGGGTGCCTTCGCGGCCGAGGCGTGCACGACGTCGGGTGGCGCCGCGGGAACGAGAAACGCGGACACGGTCATCGAGATGGACGTCGTCAACCAGACGACGACGTGTTCTGCCATCGATCAGCTCACGTACCACCCGTCCGACATCACATGCAGGACCGGTCCGTTGACCATCACCACGACGACGCTTCCAAACGGGATCGTCGCGACGGCTTACTCGCAGACGGTGACCGCGAGCGGCGGGACCGGCTCGTATTCGTTCTCCCTCGCCAGCGGGACCCTGCCCGCCGGTCTTTCCCTCAGCGCTTCGGGCACGATTAGCGGAACGCCGACCGCCTCAGGCACCTCGACCTTCACGGTGAGCGTGAGCGACGGCGCGACGTCGGCGACCAAGATCCTCTCGATCACGATTCCCTGACGCCCGACCTCGTCCATCGTCCGTTCGGGCCGCCTTCGGGCGGCCCGAACTTTCTCCAGACCGGATGCCGTAGACTTCGGAGGCGAGCAAACGCACATGGCGCTCTTCGGCGGTCCCTCCACCCCGGTTTCGCGTCTGGAAGAGCTCAAGCGGCTCCTCCAGAAGGATCCGACGTCCCGCCAGTTCCTGGCGCTCGCGGAGGAGTATCGCCGTCACGGAAAATACCGTGACGCGGTCATCACGCTCGAACGGGGCCTCCAGATGCATTCGACGTCCGTGGCGGCCTACGTGGCGCTCGGCAAGACCTATCAGCAGCTGGACCGGCTCGAGGACGCCATCCGTGCGTTCACGAACGCGCTCCGGATCGATCGCGAGAACCTCGTGGCGATCCGGCAACTCGCGGAGGTGTATCTCGCGAGGGGCGACAAGGTCGAAGCGATCAAGAAGCTGAAGCTCTACCGCGGGCTCAAGGCCGGGGACCGCGACGTCACGGAAATCATCCAGAGACTCGAAGAGGAAATGTCCGCCGCGGTGGCCGAACGCCCGCGGTCGGGCGTCCATCCGCAATATTCCCCGACGACTCCGGAGGCTCCGCGCCCGTCGCCGTACGCGAGCGGCGTCCGCCGGATCGCGATGATTCCCCGGCTGGACCGCCCCTCGACGCCGGCTTCGACGCCGCCCGTCTCGTCGAGCGCTCCGGCGCCCGACCTCATGGCGATGACTTACGACGGTGCTGCGCTGTCTCGAGCGGTCAAGGCGGCGCGCTCGGGCCCCGTGTCCGCACCGGAGCCGCGGTCCGTGCCGCCCCCGCCGGCCGAGGATCTGCTTTTCCAGACGTCTCCCGCGGCGGCGCCCCCGGTCGTGCCCGAGCCCATGCTGCCGCCGTTCACCGCGCCGATCGCGACGATCCGGGACGAAACCGCGGCCGAAGTCGCTCCCTTTTCATTCGGCGACGCCGAGCCGGAGAGCGACGTCCCCGAAGAAGAGGCGACCGCTCCCTTCACGTTCCCGGTGGACCTCTACCGGACGGAGGCCGCGGCGCGGCCTTCGCCGCCCGTCGGGACACCCGTCGAAACCGCCCCGTTCGACGTTCTCGACGGGCCTTCCGACGGGCCTTCCGACGCGCCTTCCGCGCCGCCGGCGGCGCTCGTTTCCGAGACGCTCGGGGACCTCTATCGCGCGCAGGGCCACATGACAGATGCGCGCGAGACGTATCGTACGCTCGCGGAAGCCGCCGCCGACGAGGAACACGCGCGTGCGCTGCGCGAGAAGGCCGCTGCGCTCCCGCGGGGCGAGAGGACCGACCATCCGCGGCTCCGGCGCCTCGCGCGGCGGTTCCCGAAACGGATGGAAGTCACCGTGGATCATTTGCACGGACTCGTTTCCGGACTCGTGGAGGGAACGGAGGGCATCCGTGCCGCCACACTCACCGATCGCGAGGGGCTTCCGGTGGTGATGGCCGGAGCGTCTTCGCGCGATTCCGCGATGGAGACTCTCGTCGCGGAGCTCAGCTCCTTCTTGAAGAACGTCCGCCGGACGACGTCGGAGACGGGCGCGGGCGAGCTTGGCTCTTTCGCGGTCGCGGGCCCGGATGGCGGCGCCGTCGTCTCGCGCGTGAACGCCGACTACGCCCTCGTCCTGCGGGTCGACCCCGACGCGGTTCTCGGAGAGATCCGCTGGGAAGCTGCGCGCATGGCGCGCATGCTCGGGCCGGCGGTCCGCTGAACGGGACAAACGGGCGCTCGAAAGGAATCGAAAGGGCACGATGAACGTCAAGGAAATCAAGGAACTCGTCGAACTGGTGTCGCGCCGGGGACTTGCCGGCCTCGAAATCGAGCGGGCGGGCTTCCGGCTCCGCATCGAGGGAGCGCCCGCGCACCGTGGCACGCCTGTCTTCGCGCGGGCCGTCGCCGACGCTGTGCCGACGGAACCCTCGGCCCTGCTCTCCGCAGGGTCTCTTCCTGTCGCGGCCCCGCACGTGAATCCGGGACCCCCCGGCTCGGGAGAACGCGAGGGCTTCCACGTCATCACCGCGCCGATCGTCGGCACGTTTTACCGTTCCGCGAATCCCGACGCCGAACCGTTCGTGAAGGTCGGGGACGTCGTGGAAAAAGGCAAGACGCTCTGCATCGTCGAGGCCATGAAGCTCATGAACGAAATCGAGGCGGACATCTCGGGTACGGTGGTCTCCATCTACCCCCAGAACGCTCAGCCGGTGGAGTTCGGGGAAAAGCTCTTCGCGATCCAGCCGCGCTGACGGGAAACACGTGTTCCAGAAAATCCTCGTTGCCAACCGTGGAGAGATCGCGCTGCGTGTCATCGCGGCGTGCAAGGAGCTGTCGATTGCCACCGTCGCGGTGCACTCGGTCGCCGACCGCGATTCACTTCACGTGCGCGCCGCGGACGAATCGGTGTGCATCGGTCCCGCCGCGCCTTCGGGCTCGTACCTCAACATCACGTCGATCGTCGCCGCCGCGGAGATCACAGGCGCCGACGCCGTGCATCCCGGCTACGGTTTCCTCGCGGAGAACGCTCACTTCGCGGAGATTCTCGAGGAAGTTGGATTGAAGTGGATCGGTCCCTCGCCGGATGCGATTCGGCGGATGGGAGATAAGTCGGTCGCAAAATCGACCGTGAAGAAAGTGGGCGTGCCGACAGTCCCCGGCAGCCCCGGACCTCTCGAATCGATCGAAGACGCGATGAACCTGGCGGAGGGTGTCGGTTACCCGGTCCTCCTGAAGGCGGTGGCGGGAGGCGGGGGTCGCGGCATGCGTGTCGCGCGCTCCGACAAGGAGCTCGCCGCAGCCTTCGATCTGGCAACCTCGGAGGCCGAGCGCGCCTTCGGCAACGGAAGCGTCTACCTCGAGAAGTACCTAGCGGAGCCGCGACACATCGAGATCCAGATCTTCGGCGATCGGGCTGGTCGCATCGTGCACCTCGGCGAGCGCGAGTGCTCTCTTCAGCGGCGGCACCAGAAGGTCCTCGAGGAATCGCCTTCGCCAGCCCTGACCGATGCACTGCGCGCGAAGATGGGGGCCGCCGCGGTCGCCGTCGCGAGGGCCGTGGACTACGTCGGGGCAGGCACGGTGGAATTCCTGCTGGACGACGATGGCTCCTTCTACTTCATGGAGATGAACACCCGGATCCAGGTGGAGCACCCCGTGACGGAGATGCTTACCGGCGTCGATCTCGTGAAGGAGCAGATCCGCGTCGCGGCCGGCGAGAAGCTGTCGGAGACCGAGACCCCTGCGTACAGGGGCCACGTCATCGAATGCCGCGTCAACGCCGAAGACCCCGCAAGAAATTTCCAGCCGTCGCCCGGCCGCCTCGACGTTTTTCATCCGCCGGGCGGGCCTGGTGTGCGGCTTGATACGCACGTGTATACCGGATACGTGGTTCCCCCGTACTATGACTCGTTGATCGCGAAGCTCATCTGCCAGGGACGCGATCGTCCCGAAGCGCTGCGCCGCATGCAGGTGGCGCTCGAGTCGTTCGTGATCGAAGGAGTGACGACGACGATCCCGTTTCTCGCTCGTGTGATGGCCAACAAGCGTTTCCAGGCGGGCGAGGTCGACACGAAGTTTCT
>JBDTML010000185.1:0-3469 GCA_039934255.1 Acidobacteriota bacterium
GAGGAACTGACCAAGAGAGAAGAAAAGAAAGATTCTTTGAAGGGGTACAGGTTGGTCGCGTCGGGGATCGATGACGCGGTCCTTGGAGCGTTTCGCGAGACAGGGGCCGGGGCGGAGCGCGTCAACGGGCACGTCCGCCTCGAGGCGCGCGACGCAGAGCATCTGAATTCGCTCATCGACGCGGCGCGCGCCCGCGGCGCGCTGCTGACCGAATTGACCCCCGAAAAATCCACGCTCGAAGACGTGTTCGTGGATCTCGTACGCGCCGCCGACCCGGCGAGCGCTCCCTCTTCCTCTTCACCTTCCAAGAATTCCGAATCCGAATCCGAAGCCAACTCCGAATCCGAATCCGAGCCTCACTAGAATGAGAGCACTCGCCGCCAACATCGAAGAGGTCTTCCGTGAAGCGGCTGCCCGCTGGACGCTGCTCGCATACTTCGCGCTGTCGTCGCTTTTCGTCCTCATCTTCGCGGTCGCGGTGAACCTCGACATCGTGAACGGCGCGCTCGCGGGCGCGAAGATCTTCGGCGCCAACGTCCAGATGGGCCGCCAGAGCGTGGACCTCGACAAGCTCGTCCTCGGTTTCGAGTCCGGCTTCGCGGGCTTTCTCTACGTCGTCGGGACGTTTCTCGCGATCTTCGCGACGGCGCACCTCGTGCCGCGCCTCCAGGAAAAGGGAACGATCGACCTCTATCTGTCGCGCCCCGTCGGCCGCGTGCCGCTCCTCCTCTCGCGCTATCTCGGCGGGCTTCTGCTCTCCGCCTCCAACGTCCTTTACCTTCTGGGCGCCATGTGGCTCCTCGTCATCTGGAAGACGCACCTCGTGCATCCGCGCTTTTTCTTCGCGGCCGGGATCATCCTTTTCGGGATCGCCGCCCTCATGGCCTTCGCGTTCCTCGTCGGGACGCTGACGTCCTCGACGGCCGTCTCGATCATGGCGACGTTCGCTCTTTTCTTCGTTTCCGCGATTCTTTCCAACCACGACCGCATCGCGGCGGCGGTCTCGACCGAGTGGGCCGCCCAGCTCGTCCATGGCCTCTACTGGGTGTTTCCAAAGACCGCGCAGCTCGGGGGCGCGGTCGTCGCCCTCGTGATGGGCGACGAGGGCCCGCGGCGGATGCGCGACGCCCTCACCCTGCAGCCGTTCCTCACGACGGGCCTCTTCGGCGCCGTCTGTCTCACTCTCGCGTGTCTCCGGTTCCGGAGAAAGGACTTTTGAACATGAAATGTCTCGCCGCCACCGCCTTCGCACTGACCTTCGCCACGCTCGCCCTCCCGGTCGCCGCCCGCGGCGGCAGCGACGACGCGCTCGCGCTCGTCCCGACGGACGCGGCCTCCGTGGGCGTGATACGCGTCGCGGACCTGCGGTCGAGCCCGCTCGCCGCGCGGCTCTTCTCGGACACCGACCACATCAGCGTCGACGGCGACGCTCAGCATTTTCTGGAAGCCGCGCGGCTCAACCCGAAGGAGGACGTGGATCTCGTCGTCGCGGCCGGTTCGCCGCAAGGGGCCGGTGGGAGTGACGGATGGGGCCTCGTCCTCTTCGAGGGGCGCTTCGATCCGGCGCGGCTCTCGCAGGCGCTCGTCGACAAGGGCGCGACGCGCAAGTCCACGCCCGCGGGCGAGTACCTTCTTCTGAAGAACGAGCAGCGGGACGGTTCAACCCATGGCCATGGCCCCGCGGCGATCGCCTTCGCGAGCACGCACCTCGTGATCGCGGGCTCCGAGTCCGCGGTCGTCACGGCCCTGGCGCAGCGGAGCGCGGGGGGCACGGGGTTCTCCTCGGGTGCCGGCCTCGGCCGCCACCTCTCACGCATCGACTCCGGCGCGTCCGCGTGGGCTCTCGTGGACGTCTCGCGCATTCCTGCGAAGGACGCCGCGATGCGGCGCGCGCAGGCTCACGGGTCGGGGAACGACGCCGCGACGGCGCTCATCTCGTCCATGAAGTCCGTCCAGTTTCTCGCGCTCCAGGCGACCGCGAAGGGCGACGCGCTGAAGCTCAACGCGACCGGCCTCGTCAGCGACGGCGAGACGGCCGGTCTCATGGAGGACGCGCTGCGCGGCGTTCTCGCGGCCTGGCGCCTCGCGGCCCAGGAGAAGTCCCCGGAGACCGTTTCGATGCTTCGTAAATTCGCGGTCTCGCGCGACAAGACGACCGTTTCGATCAGCGGCACGCTCTCCGGCGCGGCCGTGCGCGCTCTCGCGGAGAAAAAGCACGCGGACAAGCTCGCCGACTGAGTCAGCCGCGGCCCGGGACCCCCTTCACCGACGGACGCCTTTCATCTCCTGGGGCCTACACTCCTTCGCACAGGAGGACGAATGAAAGGCTTCCGGTGCCTCGGGGTCCTGCTCGCCGCCGGCGTCATCGCCGTTCCCGCTCTTGCCCAGACGGGCAACGCCTACTACCAGCATCAGCGCGGGATGGACGAGACTTTCCGGCTCGATGTCGGAGGTTTCATCCAGAAATTCACGACGAATCTCCGGGCGGGCGACGCGATCGGCAGCGCGGGCACGGAATTCGGGCTCGAGGACGTGCTCGGCGCGCCCGATTCGAAGACGACGCTTCGCGTGGACGGAGCTCTCCGCCTGAGCCGCCGCAGCAGCTTCCTCTTCGGGTACCGCACGTCCAGCCGGTCGAGCTCCATCGCCCTCCAGCGCGACGTCTCCTTCGGCGACCAGACCTTCCACGTCGGCGGGCAGGTCGACTCGCAGCTCCGAGTGGACGTCGGCGAGCTCTACTACGCGTACGCGCTCGTGAACAACGGCGATGCCGAGCTCGCGCTCATGCTCGGCGTGTCGGCTTTCTACAACCGGGCGACGATCACGGCCGCGGGCTCCGTCGGCGGCGTGGGCGCGGCCGCGCAGACCGAATCACGGAATCTCGTCGCGCCGGTTCCCGCCGTGGGCCTCACCTTTCGATATGCGCTTTATCCGAAGTTTTTCGCATGGGGAACCGCCAAGGGCATCTCGGGAACGGCCTCGGGATATCACGGCAGCATGCTGAGCTGGGCCGCGGGCCTCGACTGGTACTTCACGCGGAACATCGGGATCGGGGGCGGGTATGAATACCTCAAGCTCGACTTCGAGAAGAGCGAGGCCCGGCAGTTCGCCCTCGATTACCGGACCGACGGTCCGGTCGCGTACGTTTCGATCGCGTTCTGAGGCCGCGGCAGAGTCGTGAAGAAGCTTCTCGAGGGCCTGTCGCTCTTTCAGCGTGTCGTTTACCCGCGGCATCGGGAGCTCTTCGAGCGCCTCGCGAAGAATCAGACCCCGCAGGCGGTCTTCATCTCCTGCTCGGACTCCCGGATCTCGCCGAACCTGATCGTTCAGGCCGAGCCGGGCGACCTCTTCATCATCCGCAACGCGGGCAACATCATCCCGCCCGCGGGCTCGTCCTACGGCGGCACGACGGCCTCGCTCGAGTACGCGATCGTCGCGCTCGGCATCCGCGACGTGATCCTCTGCGGCC
>JBDTML010000186.1:0-17447 GCA_039934255.1 Acidobacteriota bacterium
CCCGGGCCCACTGGAGGTCGTTCACGTACGCCACGTACGGAACGAACCGGCCCAGTCCGACGAGAAACTCCGCGATGGCTTCGATCACGCGCCGGCGTTCCGCGTCCGCGTTGTCGAGCGTCGGCGTCGGCGCGACCCCCGGATCGAGCGCGAGAGAGGGCACGAGCTTGACCATCTCCGGCGCGTGCGCGTTCAGGAGCGACTGCGCCCCCACGGACGCCGCGAGGCGGGCAGCCTGGAGGACGAGGTTCGCCATCGGCCCGGATTCGGTCAGATCGCGCTCGAAGCAGTCGACTTCGAGAAAGGGGACCCCGCGGAGCTGAATGGTCTGTCGCACTTCGCGCAGGAGACGCGACTTGCCCATGCCGCTTCTTCCGGTCACGAAGAGGCCGGCGTGCTTCTCACCCTTCAAGCCCGCATCGACGGAGCGCTGCACGTCCTCGAGCTCGCGCTTCCGGCCGACGAAGGCGCTCGAAAACAGGTAGTTCTCGCGCGTGTCCCGGGTCTCGAGCTCGTACGCGAGTCCTCCGGCGCGGTTGATCAGCTCGAGAAGCTCGCCGGCGGTTGCGGGACGCCCTCGGGGGTCGACGGAGCAGAGCCGCTCCACGATCTCGCGCAGCCAGGGCGGGACGCGCTCCGCGTGCGCGCCCGTGAAGCGCACCGGCTCGGTCATCTTCTGCTTCAGCAGTGCTTCGAGGCGCTCGGTCGTGCTGTAGGGCGTCTCGCCGGTCAGCAGCTTGTACGCCATGATGCCGAGGCTGTAGAGATCGGACCGGTGGTCGCCTTCCTTCGCGCTCGCGATTTCGGGTGAGACGTAGTGGGGAGTGCCCATCACGAGCCCGCGCACGCCGCGCAGGCCCGCGAGGCCGAAGTCGACGACCTTCACCTGGCGAAGGGCGCCGCGCGAGCTGACGACGATGTTGCCGGGCTTGAGGTCGAAGTGGACGACGCCGCGGCCGTGAAGGTACGCGAGCGCCCGAATCACCGGAACGAGGAGCTCGAGAGTTTCCTCCCAGGGAACGATCCTTCCGGCCGGCGGCCGGGCGGCGGGCGGCGCCACGTCCGTCGCGGGGCCCGGCGCGGAGCCCGTGTCGATCGTCTCTTCCTCGAACGAAGGCTCGGCGGCCAGGAGCCGGTCGAGCGGCACGCCGGGCAGGAGCTCCATCGTGAAGAAGAACACGTCGGCGCCCGCCACCTGCTCGAAGTCGTAGACGCGCGCGACGTTCGGGTGCCGGAGGGAGGCCATGGTCTTGAACTCGGCGCGAAACAGCTCGACGGTGTTCCGAAGCGGGTGAAGGAAGATCTTGAGCGCGGTCGGACGGCCCGGAAAGAGCTGGTCGTCGACGCGGTAGACACCGCCCATTCCCCCGCGGGCGAGAAGCCGGTCGACGCGGTACCGCCCGTTGATGACGAGGCCCGGCCGGATGAACGCGTCCGTCGCCGGGGATGACGTGTCCGCTCCTGCGCCGCCCTTCGCGCTCGGCGTGTCGAGCGTGGTTTCCGCGTCGTCGGCGGAAGTCCCGCTGATCGCGCTCGGGCGAGACGACATCGGAGACCTCCGCCCGGATCCCATCGCTCTGGCGTCGGACCTAGCCTTGTGGGTCCAGTCTCGATTGCGACTCGGTTTCTGTCAAGGGATGCGGTCCCAAGGGCGCCCGGGAGCTTCGAGCCCTCGAGCGCCCGACCCATGCGCCAGCGTGAACGGGCTATTTCTTGATGGCGTTGCCGAGATTTGTCAGGGCCTCGCCGACCTTCCGACCGGCCTTGGCGAGCCCTTCCTCGACCGCGCCCGTGGCACGCTGAACGGAGCCCTCGCGCTCCATTTTCTTGTTGCCGGTGAGGATCCCGACGCTCTCCTTGATCTTTCCCTGGACCTTCTTCACTTTTCCGTCAACTTCCTGCTGCTTCATGGGGTGTTTCCTTTCTCTCTTGTCTCTCTTGACTCTCTCGGCGCGAACGCGGGGCAGAGAGTCGGCGTGCTAAGGCGACGCAATCTGCGTGCCTCGAAACAAAACGTCTCTGTTTCGGGTCCTCTCGCTTCGGAGACCCCGCATGTCGGCCGGAGCCGTCAGGGCACGACGTGGACTTCGGGGTCGAGCGAGAGCTTCTTCCCGTTCGGAAGCGTGACGAAGACGGTGTACTTGAACTTCTTGCCGACGTGCTTCTTGGCCGAGACGTGGTGCGAGAGCACGTGCCTCTTCGACTTGGCGTGGTGATGGTCCGCGTGGAAGGGGTGAATGCCCTTGTCGAACTCGACCGCGTCGATGGTCCCTTCGCCGTTGAGGAACCAGTGAACGCGCTGCTTGCTCTTGACCGAGACGGGCACGGGGTCGGGGAACAGGGACAATTTGTTCCCTTTCACGGTGACGCAGACAATCTGTTCGTCGTCGATGTGGTGTGACAGGTTGGGCATGAGCAATCTCCTTACTTTTTCTCCCCGGCTCCGCTCGCTCCGGAGAGGAGTTGCTGGAAGCGCGGTTCGTTTCGAAGCGTCGTGAACTCGGGATCGGAGCTGATTTCGACGGTACCATAGCCTTGCGCGACGGCTCGGGCGAGGTGGCGCAGGGATTCGTCGCGGCGGCCGAGGACGAGGGAGACGACGGCCGCCTTCTGGAGAACGGATGCGTTCTCCGGCTCGAGCGCCACCGCGCGTTCCACGAGCCGGGCCGACTCCTCCCGGCGCCCGACCCGCGCGTAACAGAGCGCGAGGTGCCCTGTCGCGCCGCCGTCCTTCGGGTTGACGCGGAGGACGCCCTCGGCCAGGGGAATGGCGGCCTCGTACGCCTGGCGCGCCCTTTCGGACTGGCCCGGCGTGAACGTCAAAGCGTCCCCGAGATAGACGTGATACCGATAGTCACCCGGCGTCAGCGTGATCGCTTTCCCGAAGGAGTCGGACGCCTCGGGAAAGTTACCGAGCAGGTATTGGCACGCCCCGATGTTCGAGTAGGCGAGAGAGCTGGGCTTGATGTCGACGGATTTCTTGAGCGCTCCGATCGCTTCGTCGAAAAATCCCTGGCGGATCCGGACGGCGCCGAGGCTGGTGTGGAGGCCGTACACGCCGGGACTCAGCTCGATCGCCCGCTGATACTCCAGCGCCGCATCCGCATAGCGGCTCTGGCGGAAAAAGAAACCCGCGAGGTCCTTGTGGCTGGACCACGACGTGGGGCGCATTTCGACGAGGTGTTTCCACTCGGCTTCGGCGCCCGCGAAATCTCCCGTGGCTTGGAGCGCCGCCGCGAGTGTCGCGACCGCCTCGACGTCGCGGGGATTCTTCTCGAGGACCCTTCGGAGAATGGGCAACGCCTCCGCGGGCCGGCCCGTCGCCCGGAGCACGCGGGCAACGGTGACCTGCGCCTCGGGGAGATCGGGGTCGAGCCCGACGGCCCGCTCGGCCGAGGCCTTCGCCTTTTCGCCGAGGGAAGCGTCTTTCGAGAGGGCGAAAGAGGAGAGGTACGCCCGCCCCAGCGCTGACTGCACCAGCGCCGAGTCGCTCCCCCCGGGAATTCCTTCCAGGATGTCGGCCGCCTTGCGCAGGAGAGAGGCATCGTCGATCCGCTCGAGGCAGCCGAGCGCGACGAGGTAGTCGCTCTGAGAAGGGCCGCGCGCGATCTCTTCGCGGGCCGTCGGGACGCCTCCCCCCGCGACCCGGAGCGCGAGCGACGCGCAGATCTTCGCGTAGAGCTCGTTCTCCAGCCGGAACCAGTCGCTCTCGAGCCCCATCACCTCGCCGGCGTCGAGCTGGACGGGCGACGTCGTGAGCGCGAGCGAATACGAGAGCTGGATCTGGTCGCCGCTCTTCCGCGCGCTCGGGGCGAGGACCAGATTCGCGCCGGTGTCCTTGGCCACCTTCGCCGCGTCCGTCTCGAGGCGGCCGGCCGCGGGCAGCATGATCGAGACGCCGGGCACGCGTTGCAGCTTCGACCTGAGGCTGACCGAAAACCCGTCGCAGAGCTGCCGGCCGTCGCTCCGGCCCGTGAAATCGGCGGCGGGAAGAACGGCGAGAAGCTTCGTCGAGGGCAGCGCCTGGCCCGTGCGGCCGCGGAGGGTGACCCATGCGATCGCGGCAGCGACGGCGAGCAGCACGGCACCGCCGGCGGCGAGGGGAAGTGAGCGGCGACGCCCCTTCGGGGAAGGCGGCGCGGTCATCGCGGTCATCGCGGCCATTGCGGCGATCGTCACGAACGGCGTCTGACCGGTCCTGACGAGATCGATCTGCTTCCGCGCGCTGGCGAGATCGGGGAGACGCTCGTCGACGCGCTTCGCGAGGCAGGCTTTCAGGAGGTCGACGACGGGGAGCGGCGTCTCGGGTGGAATGCTCTTCCAGTCGGGCTCGCGGTCGAGAACGGCCACGAGGACGTCGGTCGCGGTCGGTCCGTCGAACGCCTTCTTCCCGGTGAGCATCTCGAAGAAGAGGCAGCCGAACGCCCAGACGTCGCTGCGGGCATCGAGGTCCGCGCCGCGCGCCTGCTCCGGCGACATGTACGGCACCGTGCCGAGAATGACTCCCTTCAACGAGGCCCCGCCCTCGAGCGTGGGGAACCCCGAGTCGTCCGATCCCCCGGGTCCCGGCGCGAAAGCCTTGGCGAGGCCGAAGTCGAGGAGCTTGACGTTCCCCTCGGGCGTCACCTTCACGTTCGCGGGCTTCAGGTCGCGATGGAGGATCCCCTTCGCGTGTGCGACGCCCAACGCCTGGGCCACGTCGTGCGCGAAGGCAAGAGCGCGGGGGAGCGGGAGCGGGCCATTGCGCAAAAGCTCCTGGATCGTCTCGCCCGGCACCATCTCCATTTCGAGGACCCGGATGCCGTCCACCGTCTCGAAGCTGTAGATCGAGGCGATGTGCGGGTGGTTGAGCACGGCAAGGAGTTGCGCCTCGCGCTGGAAACGCGTCGCGCGCTCCCGGTCGGCGGAGAACGCTTCGGGCAGCAGCTTGAGGGCGACTTCTCGGCCGAGGCGCGTGTCACGCGCCCGCCAGACCTCACCCATACCGCCCACTCCGAGGAGCGCGATGACCTCATAGGGCCCGAGGCGGGTGCCAGCCTGCAGTTGACCGTCTCCTCGTCGCGAGCGTAGCGGGAGGTGAGCGCAGCGGCAAGCCCGCTTCCTTCGGCGGTGCGCGCCCTACTGAGGAGAGAGGCGGGCGCGCACGATGAACCGGTCCGGCGCAGCTCCGACCCACCCGAAGGGATAGCACGTGACCAGCGTGAGGACGGCATCGTGGGTCGGGGCGAGGACCCGCGTTTCCCCCGGCTGGACCACTTCGGTGGATTCCACGCGGTACTCGTAGCGGCCCCCGGCCGTGCGGATTCGAATCGTGTCCTGGACCTTGATGAGCCGCAGCGCGCGGAAGAAGGAGTCTCGGTGTCCCGCGAGCGCCATGTTGCCAGCTGTTCCAGGGCGCGCCGTTCCGGGGATGTGCCCCACCGCCACGGCGAGCGTCGCGTCGTCGTCCCCCTCCCGCACGATCGCCGAGACCCCGATTCGCGGAATCTCGATCCGGCCGAGGACGAGCGGGTCGGCGCCACGAGCCGGCGCAAAGGGCTCAGTGGCCGCGGAAGCCGCCGGAGTCTCCGGAGTCTCCGTGCCGTGCGCCGCAGCAGCGGCTCCGTGCTCGATGTCGGAAAAGGCGCGCCCCTGGCGCGCCTGGTAGAGGTGGGTCGTGACGATCGCCGCGAGGGCCCAGCCGACGAACGAGACGCCGATCAGAGAGAAGGCAATCTCGCCCCGGCCGAGCCACTTCACGATTCTCGACCTCGTCAGGCCGCCCGGTTCGCGATAACCCGAAGAGCGGCGGCGCCAGCGAGAGACAGCATTCCCAGCGCGGCGAACAGCGGAACGCGGCTCGCGGTCGGAGGCAGGGGCTTCACGGGACGGGCTTCCGCCAGCAGGACGGGCGGCGCCGGCTCCTCGTAGGGCTTCATCTCCTGCGCCGGCGTCACGACCGTGAGGGACACGGACTTGTAGTCCGCTTCCTTCGTCTCGTCCGGAATCGCGATCACGGGTTCCTTCGCCACGGCCGCGAGCTCCACGGCGTGCCGCTTCGGGTAAATGATGTCCTGACCGTTCGTCGTGTCGCGCGCGAACCAGGTGCGAAGGGCCTTGGGCTGGCCCGCGGCGGTCGAGTAGTAGACGTAACGGCTCGAGGGAATGGCCTCGTTCGTCCCGATGGGGTGCGGCGTTGCGAGGACGGTCGCGAAGACCTTCGTCTGCTCCTCGTTCGTCACCTGGATCATGTTGCGGTTGGAGGCCAGCAACACGACCTTGATGAGGTACGTCCCGGGCTGGAGGATGAAGCCTCCGACGTTGATCGGCTCCGTCACGGTGAAAGTCGAGTTCTCCCGGTCGCTCTGCGCGTAGGCGGGCGCCGACGCGATCCCGATCAGTGTCACGAACGCGCCCAGGGCCAGGCGGCACAACAGCAGCTTCTTCATCTCGAGCCTCTTTTTCTCTTGGTGGTGGACGTGGAAAGACCGGAGACGGTCCGGCCACCGATCGGCCCGTCAGACGACTCGTCGCCCCTGGATGAGCTGGATCAGCACCACCACGACGGCGATGACGAGTAGGACATGGATGAGGCCGCCCATGGTCGTGGAGGTCACCATCCCGAGCGCCCAAAGGACGAGGAGGATCACGCAAATTGTCCAAAGCATGGTGGTTCCTTTCGTTGTAGAAATTGCTGATTCGGCTGAACGACGTGCCGCACGCCTTTCGTGGTGTGACTACGCACGGGACGTGCCATGCGGGCGGTGCCGATGGAGGAGGGTCTAGCCCTTCGGGCGCAGGAAGAGCAGCACACCGCCGACGACGATCGCGCCGACGCCGGCCCAGACCGGCACGTTCACGGTCTCCTTCTCCTTGACGGCAAATTCGAGGGGCCCGATCTTCGTCTGATGTGTGTTCTTCGTGTAGGAGAAGCCCCCGTACAGGAGCGCGATCGCCCCCGCCACGATGAGCACGAGGGCGACGCCCTTGAGTCTGTCCATGAAGGCCTCCTTCGGTGCGAGCAGCGGAACGGCATGTTTTGCCGGACCGATCGGCAAGACGTACCGGGACGAGGCGCCGGAGTTTCCCCTGCGCCCTCCTGACGGATTACGCGCTCAGCCGCACCGTGATGCGGCGGACCTTGTCGACGCCCGTCTCGTCGATGACCGTGACGCGCTTGCCGACCACGACGGCGCCGTCGACGGAGGTGACGACGTCCTTGTCATCGAGGCTGAAGCTGTGCATCTTTTTCTCGCCCGTCATCACTTCGATCTTCTTGCCGGCGGTGAAGACGGTGACCGTCCCCACGATCGTTTCGGTCTTGGACGCGACGGTGCCGGCGGGCGTGTCGGCCTTGGTCTCGCTCTTCACTTCGAGAGTCGTGCCGACCTGTTTGGTCTCGGTCGTGGTCTTGACGGCTCCCTCCGAGGTCTGTGTCGTTGATTCGGTCTTCTTCTGGACGGTGTCGGGGGCCTGGCCACACGCGGTCGAAACGGCGACGAGCCCGGCGGAAGCGAGAAAAGCGAACTTGCGTTGAAACATGTTGTTCATCTCCCGACTCGTCACAGCAGGAGCCGTGCCAGCCGCCGCGCTCCTCGTGCTGGCGACAGGCGTGCCCCCGGGTCGCTGGTCGAACGAAAGGCTCATCCGCGACTAGTTTGTCAGGGCGGAACGTCCTGCACCGTTGACGGCATGGTCGTTCCGCCTATCCTCTTCTCGATGCCCTCCCCGATCCGCATCCTTCTTGTCGATCCCGACGAGGGCGGAGTCGCATTGATGCGAGGCCTGACCGCAGGGATGGAGGCTCCCGCGGAGGTTGAGGTGGCGACGGCCTTCGGCAACGGCCTCGAGCGGATGAAATCGCAGCGCCACGACGTCCACCTCGTCGCCTGCCGGCTCGGCGAAAAGAGCGGTGTCGACCTCCTGCGGCTCTATCGCGAGTCCGGAGGCCATGCTCCCGCGATCCTGATTGCCGACGAGCCCGACCGAAGCGAGGATCTGGCGGCGGCAGAGGGCGGCGCCGCGGACTACCTCGTCAGGGGCGACCTCGACGCGAGGCGGCTCGAGCGCTCGATTCGATACGCGATCGGGTCGTCACGGCGCGCGGCGGATCTTCGCCGCGTGCGCGACGAGCTGGAAACCCGAGTCGCCGAGCGAGCCGACGCTCTCGAGTTGCTGAACGAGGCGCTTTCGGCCGAGGTGGCCGAGCGCCGCATGGCCGAGCGCGCGCTGCGCGAAGCGGACCGCCGGAAGGACGCGTTCTTCGCGACGCTGGCGCACGAGCTCCGCAACCCGCTTGCGCCGCTGGCGAGCGCGGCCGAGATGCTGTCGCGAACGGGCGACAATCCCGCGGAAAAGGCGAGGCGCGACCGGGCCCTGCACGTGGTCGAGAGGCAGGTCGCGCACATGGTCCGCCTGATCGACGACCTTCTCGACCTTTCGCGCATCACGCACGGGAAGCTGGAGCTGCGCCGGGAGTGGGTGACGCTCGCGGCCGTCGTCGAGAGCGCCCTCGAGACGGCGGGGCCTCTCCTCCTCCTCCGCCGCCAGCAATTCGAGCTGCGCATGCCCGAGGCGCCGGTGTTCCTGCACGCCGATCCCATGCGGCTCGCGCAGCTCGTGGCGAACCTCCTTTCGAACGCCGCCAAGTACACCGAGCCGGGCGGGCGAATCCGTCTCGAGGCCTTGCGCGAAGGCGGGGCCGTCGTGGTCTCGGTCGTGGATACCGGCATCGGCATCCGGTCGGCGCACCTCGCCCACGTCTTTACGATGTTCGGGCAGGGGCACCGGGCGCTCGAGCCGGTTTACGGAGGGCTCGGGATCGGCCTCGCTCTCGCGAAAACCATCGCCGACCTGCACGGCGGCAGCCTGACGGCGGCGAGCGAGGGCGAAGGGAAGGGGAGCGTGTTCACGCTCCGCCTCGCGTGCGCGAGCGACGGCTCCGCCGCTCTCCTCGAGGCGCAGGATCCGCCGAGGTCAGCGCCGGCGCCGCGACGGATCCTCATCGTCGACGACAACGTCGACGCGGCTCTCACGCTTGCCGAACTGCTGGCGCTCGAAGGGCACGAGACCCACGTCGCGCACGACGGCCCCTCCGCCGTCGACGCGGCACGGCGCCTGAATCCGGACGTCGCGATCCTCGACATCGGTCTGCCCGGGTTCGACGGCCACGAAGTGGCGCGTCGTCTCCGGGCCGAGCCGACACTCAAGGGAGTCCTCCTCGTGGCTCTTTCCGGCTGGGTCCAGCCGGACGATCGGGCCCGGTCCCACGAAGCCGGCTTCGACCATCACCTCGCGAAGCCGGTCCAGATCAAGAGCCTCGAGCTCGTCCTCCGGGAAGCCTCGGATGATCGAGGCCGTACTGCTTGAGCCGGTTGTAGACGGTCTTCAGGCTGATCCCGAGCATCTCCGCCGCCGCCCTTCGGTCCCCGTTCACGGCCTGCAGGGTGGCGACGAGGAGCTTGCGCTCCACCGCCTCGAGCTTCTCTCCGACGCGCACCGGCACCTCGGGCCACGACTCTTCGCGCGCATTCACCGCCGGCGGAATCTCGGCGGGGTGATACGCATCCAGGACCGCCTCGGCCGCCCCCGACTGAACGACGGGCGGGTCGCTCAGGACATAGGCCCGATGCACGGCGTTCTTCAGCTCGCGCACGTTGCCCGGCCAGTCGTGCCGGTCGAACACCTTGAGCGCCCCCTGCTCGATCGACGTGAAACCACGCCGCTCCTTCTCCTCGACCTGCGACAGGAAATGGCTCGCCAGAGCGGGAATGTCCGGTTTGCGTTCCCTGAGGGGCGGCATGCGGAGCGGGAAAACGTTGAGGCGATAGAAGAGGTCGGGCCGGAACGACCCGCTCTTCACCGCCTCGGCCAGGTCGCGGTTGGAACTTGCCACGAGTCGAACGTCGACGTCCATCTCCTCGTTTCCCCCGACGCGCCGGAAGGTGCGAGTGTCGAGGACCCTTAGGAACTTGACCTGCAAGTCGGGCGGCATCTCCGTCACCTCGTCCAGGAAGAGGGTTCCGCCGTGGGCCATCTCGAAGGTGCCGGCCCGGCGCCGTTCGGCTCCTGTGAACGAGCCCTTCTCGTGCCCGAAGAGTTCGCTTTCGACGAGGTTGGGCGAGATCGCTCCGCAGTTGACCGCGACGAAGGGACCCCGCGCGCGGCGCGAGAGGGCATGCACGGTGCGGGCGGCGACCTCCTTGCCCGTGCCGCTCTCCCCGGTGATCATGACGGGCGCTTCGGAGCCCGCCACGCGGGCGATCAGACGGAAGATCTCCTGCATCAAGGGCGACCGGCCGACCATCTCGCCGATCCGGCCCGCAGCCGCAGGCTCGGCGTGCGCCGCGGGTTGCGGAGCGTGGTGCTCGGAAAGGCGCGCGAGAGCCGATGCAAGGAGGGTGGGCTTGAGCGGCTTGAGCAGGAAATCGTGGGCGCCGGCCTTGATCGCGTCGACCGCGGCCACGATCGAGCCCTTTCCCGTCAGAACGAGAACGGCGCAGTCCGCCCGGGCCGCCTTTGCGGCGCGCACGACGTCCAGCCCGTCTCCGTCGGGCAGCCCGAGGTCGGTGATGCAGACGTCCGGTGTCGGAGCCCCCAGCGCGTCGCGCGCATCCGCCACCGTCCCCACGGCCGAAGCCTCGTGTCCAAGCTCCCGGATGAGTTCGACGAGCGACGCCCGGACTCGTGGCTCGTCCTCGACGACGAGGACCTTCACGCGTCGCCCCTCCGCCCGGCTTCAGGCCGGACGGGCCACGAAAAGAGCGCCACGAGTCGTCCGTCGCGTTCGGAAATCTCGAGGTGGCCGCCATCGGCGGCGACGGCGGCCCTGGCCACGAAGAGAGTCCCCGCCTCCGGGATGCCGTGAGGCAGATCGAGAAGTCGCTGGGGACGGCCGGCGCCCGGCTCCTGCGATCCCTCGAGAGACAGAGTCACCCGGTCGTCCTCGAGCCTGGCTCGACCGGTCGCGGGCGGGCCGGCCCCCCGTCGTGCCGTGAACGAGGCGACGCTTCGGATCGCCTCTGCCGACGACCGGGGCCGCATGGCCTGGGGCGGAAGGGTCGCCTCGGGCCCGTCGAGGGGAACTCCCGCGGCTCGGCAGACGTCGCGGAGGGACGTCTCTTCCGGCCGCTCAGCCGCGATGTCCGCGAGGCGAAGCAGGAGGTCGAGGAGCCTGCTCGTCGTGCCCACGTCGGCCTGCACCGCGCGGACCCGCTCCACCATCCATGACGGATCGGCCCCGGACGGCGACAGGAGACGCCGCTCCACGAGGTCGAGCTTCAGCGCGGCGGCCGAGAGCGGATCGGCCAGGGCATGCCGCAGCGCGTGCAGGATTCGCGAGGGCTCGCCGGCAGGATCGGGAGGCAGAACGGCGTCCATCTCGAAGATCCCAAAACTAGCACATGCGCGCGGCCGCGTTCCTTCGCGGGCGTGCCGCTACGCCGGGAGGAGGGCGAGCATGCCGGAGAGAGCCTCGACGTGCCTCCTCTGCCGCGGGATCAGCTCGAGCTCGACGAGCTCCCGGGCGTCCTCGTCGAGCGAGGTCAGGGAGGCCTCGTACTCGGCGAGACCGCGTCTTTCGGCCGCGAGGAGCGCGGCCACGAACTCGCGCTCGCCCAGCTTCGCCGATGAGCCGTTGCCCGTGAGCGCCAGAAACCCCGAACCTTCCCAGGGGGACGCTTCGGAGACCGGCACGCCACCCCGGGCTTTGACCGATCCGTGGAGCGCCGTGACCGTTCGCTGGTGATCGGAGGCGAGCCGCAGGATGTGGTCCCCGTCGGAGATCGCCTTCTTGCGCAGAACGGCGAGGGCCTTCTGGTATCCGGCCACCGCAGCAAGTTCGACACGCAGGAGGGAGTTGAGGCTTTCAATCACGGCAAAGGAAGGCTGCACGCAGCGTGCCAGCGCGCCGACCCCGGTTTGTTGCTCGTGGCGGCCCTTCCCGTTTCTTTCGGGTGTTCTCTGCCTTCACAACCGGCACGCTTTGCCGGTTGCCTCGGCATCGAACGCAAATGCGGGCCTTAGGGGCATCGAGCGAGCCGGTGTTCCGCATGGCACGCCACGTGCGTCATTTCTCGCATAAAATTGTGAAATGGAGAATTCAATGAAACAGAAGAACGCCGCTCTAACGCTCGCTCTCGTCGCCGCCGTGTCGTTCGGGGGCCGCATCGAGGCTCAGCAGCAGGATCCCTATCCGCAGCAGGTCGCCGCCCCTCAGGCTGCCCCGTCCGCGAACTCCGCGCTCGTCGAGGACATCACCCGGCTCTGGAAGGCCAACCTCTCCGAGGAGTTCATCAGCAAGTACTTCGCGCACTCGGTCATCGCTCGCGACCTGACGCCCGACGACGTCGTGCGGCTTCGGAACGCCGGTGTGCCGGAAAGCCTCATCACGTCGATCACGCTTCGGGCAACGGAGCCCGGGGCCGCCGTGGCGCAGAAACCCGCAGGACCCCGCGACGCCCGCCGCTGGGACGGCCTCACGCGGAGAAACTCCGGAGTGGTGCTGCTCAAGAGCCGTTGGGATGCAGGAGTCCTCGAGTTCAAGGACGCTTCGCTGCGCTGGATGGACGCCAAGGACGCGGGGAAGAACGTCCTGCTTCCGGCCGCGCAGATTACGGAGCAGCAGCTCACCTGCCTGAAGAAGTCGGGGGGCAACGAGTGCTTCGAGTGGGTCGTGAAGACGCGAAGCGAGGAGTACCGCTTCCGCGACGTCGGCTGGCAGCTGGGCGAGAACGCGAAGGTCGCCGAGCTCTTCGAGTTCTTCAGCGGCGCTTACCCGAGCCTGATCTCGTCGCGCCGCCCCGTGGACGAGAAATAGCGCGCGCCCGCGCTTCAGCGTCATTGCCAGACCCCCGCGGGCCGGCGTGGAAGAACCACTCCGGTGGGTCCCCCGTCACATACAATCCGCGGATTCACGCATGACACTTTCCGCCGGACAGAAACTCGGGCCGTACGAGATCCTCACGCCCCTGGGCGCTGGAGGAATGGGTGAGGTGTACCGCGCGCGGGACGCCCGCCTCCGGCGCGAGCTCGCGATCAAGGTTCTTCCTCCGGAGCTCGCGAGCGACGCCGACCGGCGCCAGCGGTTCGAGCAGGAGGCGCGCGCCGCCTCCGGCCTCAACCACCCGAACATCGTCACGATCTTCGACATTGGGTCTGACGACGCCAACGTCTTCATCGCGATGGAGCTCGTCGACGGGAAGAACCTGCGCGAAGTTCTTCTCTCCGGGGCGCTGCCGACGCGGCGCCTCCTCGACATCGCCTGCCAGATCGCCGACGGCCTCGCGAAGGCGCACACGGCCGGGATCGTCCACCGGGACCTCAAGCCCGAGAACGTCATGGTGTCCAAGGACGGCGTCGTCAAGATCCTCGACTTCGGACTGGCGAAGCTGCTGAAGGAACAGCCGGAGGGTGGCACTGACGTCCCGACCGCGACGCGGGCCGGAACGGTGATGGGAACAGTCGGGTACATGTCGCCGGAGCAGGCCAGCGGCAGGGTCCTCGATTTTCGTTCCGACCAGTTTTCCCTCGGCTCGATCCTTTACGAGCTCGCGAGCGGCAAGCGCGCGTTCGAGCGATCGACGGGCGCCGAGACGCTCACCGCCATCATCCGCGAGGAGGCCGAGCCGCTGGGGCGGCTGAACGCGAGCGTCCCGGGGCCGTTCCGCTGGCTCGTCGAGCGGTGCCTGCAGAAGGACCCCGAAGAGCGCTACGCCTCGACGCGTGATCTCGCGCGCGACCTGAAGAGCATCCGCGAGCACCTGTCGGACTCGTCCGTGTCCGCTCCCGACGCTTCGGGTGCCGCGCCCGCGGTCCGGCCGGTCTCCGGGCGGCGCGGGACGAGGGCCGCGATCGCCGTCGCGGTGCTTTTCGCCTCTCTCGCCGCCGGCGCGCTCCTCGAGAGGCGCCTCTCGAAGACGTCGCCGCCCTCGTACCAGCAGATCACGTTCGGCAGCGGGACGATCCGGTCGGCACGCTTCGCGCCGGACGGGCAGACGATCGTGTTTTCCGCGGGCTGGGACGGCGCTCCGCTCAAGCTCTTCCTGAAGCATCCCTCCAGCCCCGACTCCCTGCCGCTCTCGCTCCCGAGCGCGAACCTCCTCGGGATCTCGCCCTCGGGGGAGATGGCGATCGCGATGGACTGCCGTTCGAACCACCCCGGCCTCTGCGCGGGAACGCTCGCGCGCGCCGCGCTGACCGGCGGATCTCCCCGCGACGTCGCGGAGGGGATCCAGGAGGTCGACTGGGCGCCGGACGGCGCGTCGCTGCTCGTCGTGCGCGACGTCGGCGGCAAGTCCCGCATCGAGTTCCCGATGGGCAAAGTCCTCTACGAGACCTCGGGCCACGTGAGCTACGCGCGGCTCTCGCCGAAGGGCGACCGCGTCGCGTTCCTCGACCACGGGTTCCCGCTCGACGACGCGGGCACGGTGTCCGTCATCGACCTCGCCGGAAAGAAGACGAAGCTGACCGGCCAGTGGGCGAGCGAACACGGGCTCGCCTGGGCGCCCTCGGGGAAGGAAGTCTGGTTCACGGCCACGGAGGCCGGCGCGAACCGCTCCCTCTACGCGGTGGACCTTTCGGGCCAGCTCCGCGTCGTGACGCGCGTGCCCGGCGGGCTGAAGCTCCACGACATCGCGAAGAGCGGCAAGGTCCTCCTGACGCGCGAGAGCCCGCGCGTCGGGATCCTCGGCATGCTGCAGGGCGACACGCGCGAGCGCGACATGTCCTTCCTCGACTACTCCTTCGCGGCCGATATGTCGACCGACGGCAAGCTCCTCCTCTTCGACGAGGAAGGGGAGGCGGGCGGCGCGAACTACACCGTCTACCTGCGCAAGTCCGACCACTCGCCCGTCGTGCGGCTCGGCGAGGGAAACGCGCTCGCGCTCTCGCCGGACGGGAAGTGGGCCGTCTCGATCCTGCCGCTGCCCAATTCCCCGATCCGTCTCCTCCCGACGGGCACGGGTGAGGCCCGGGAGCTGGCCCTGCCGGGCCTCAGCGCGGAGCAGGCCGCGGCGTTCGTCGACGGCAAGCGGATCGTCTTCGCGGCGAGCGAGCCGGGCCACGGCGTGCGGCTTTTCGTTCAGGAGATCGAGGGCGGAAAGCCGCGGCCGGTCACGCCGGAGGGGATCTCGACGGCGCTGCCGGGCTTCGCCGTGTCTCCCGACGGCAAGTCCGTCGCGGCGATCGGGGCCGACCAGAAGGGCGCCGTCTTTCCCGTCGAAGGAGGCGCGACCCGTCCGATCCCCGGGCTCCTCCCGGGAGAGTTCCCCCTTCGGTTCTCGCCGGACGGACGCTCGGTCTACGTCTGGAAGCGCGGGGACCTCCCCGCGCGCATCACGCGCGTCGATCTCGAATCGGGAAAGCGCGAGGTCTTCAAGGATCTCAGTCCCGCGGACCCCGCGGGCGTCGAAAGGATCTCGAACGTCCTCGTCACGCCGGACGGGAAGGGCTACGCCTACTGCTACGCGCGGCTGCTCTCCGACCTCTTCGTCGTCGAAGGGCTCCGGTAACCCGCCCCTTCACTTCGCGTCACTTCGCGCGCAGCTGCAGGGGCCAGTTCACGACGAGGTCGAGGAGCGCGTGGGGTTTCTGGCCCTCACCGATGACGAGGAAGCGCTGGTGGTCTCCCGCCGGCGAGAACGTCGCGCCCGTCGGATTCGGTCCGTCGACCCGAAACAGGGGCCGGCTCGATCCGACCTCGAGGCTCTCGCCGCGCACCGCGACGGGCACTGCCCGGAGCGTGCCGCCGAGGTCGTGGTAGATGATCTCCTTCCCGTCCGCGCTCCAGAACGCGTACGCCCCGCCCTCGTTCGAGATCTGCCACTTGCGCCCCGCGCGCGGGAAGGAGGTGACGTAGACCTCCCACCGCCCCGATTCCTCCGAGCTGTAGGGCAGCCACTTCCCGTCCGGGGATATGGGCGACGGGATCTCGTTGAACCTCGTCCTGAGCCAGGGCTGCGCCTTCTTCGAGCCGTCCAGCGGCAGGATCCCGACCTCGATGCCCACGTCCTTCTGGTCTTCCCAGAAGACGACCGATCGTCCGCCCGGTGTGAAAGACGCGGCGTGTTTGTCGAGGTCCGACGCCAAGAGCAGCTCCTCTTCCGAGGAGCCGTCGAGCGCCTTCCGATAGAGGTCGTAGTGCCCATTGCGGTTGGACGAGAAGACGAGCGCGCCGCCGTCCGGAGACCAGAGTGGGGCGGTGTCGTCGCCGGGGTCGAACGTGAAACGCGTGCGCACACCGCGCGAGACGTCGATGACCCACACGTCGCGCGTGCCCGTCGCCGCATCCCGTATCGTGACGGCGGCCTGCCGGCCGTCCGGGGAGAGGGCCAGCTCCGCGTAGTCGGCCGGATCGCCGAGCGTTCCGTCCACCTTCCCGTCCCGCGTGAACCACTGCAGCCTCACCGCCGTTTCGCCGCGCGCCGTCTGAGAGACGAGGATGCCGGTTTGCGACGCCGAGAAGACGCCGATCGCGGTTCCGATCGCCGGCATGAGGATCTTCTCCGCGACCGGCGCGGCGTCCCCCGTGAACGTCAGGCGGCCGGCGTCGAACGGGCGCGCCATCAGGGTCGCCTCGCGAAGATAGAGGAGGTGGCCCGATGCGTAAACCGCCGCGGCCGGCGACTTCAGCAGGACCTTTTCCGCGCCTCCGTCGAGGGAGGCGACGATGACCGGATGCCCTTCGGCCGTGACGTTCTTCTGGGAGCGGGCAATGTAGAGGAAGTGCTTTCCGTCCGGCAGGAAACGGGGGTGACGGTGGGAGTCGTCCCCACGCGCCACATCCAGCTTCGTGACGGCGGTGGCTTCGCCGCCCTTCTCGGAGACCTTGAAAAGCGGCGAGTTCGGGCCGGGCGTGAAGACGATGACGCCGGACGGGCTCCACGTCCCGCCCTTTCCCTCGGGGGCGGCGCAGAGCGTCAGGGGAGAGCCGCCCGCGACGTCGATCGTCCGGAGCTTCCCGAGTCCGAAGAAGGCGAGCGCGCGGCCGTCCGGCGACCAGAACGGGTACTGCGCTCCCTCCGCGCCGGAGAGCGCGTGCGCCGCGCCGGCCTCCAGCGCGCGCACGTAGAGGTTGACCTTGCCTGCGGCGTCGGCGGCGGTGAACGCGAGCTGCCTTCCGTCTGGGGAGAGGACGGCCGGCCCCGGCCCGTTCGACTCGAGCCAGAAGTTCGTGCCGTCCGGGGCCGGGAGCGCGGAGCGGACGAGCCGCTCCGGCTTCCGGCCCGACCTCGCGACGACTGCCGTCAGGGTCGCCGCGACAACGAGCGCGGCGGCGGCGACCGTCCAGGCGAGGCGCTCGCGGCTCTTCCTCCGGTGCGCGACGGGCGCGGGAACGCCCGCCTGCGAGCCGCCCTCCGTGATCCACTGGAGTTGCAGCCGCACGTCGTGGGCCGTCTGGAAGCGGTCGTCCGGGTCCTTCGCGAGGCACGTCGCGATGACGCGGTCGAGGGCCGGCGGCGTCATGGGCG
>JBDTML010000187.1:0-1714 GCA_039934255.1 Acidobacteriota bacterium
CGATCTCGGGCGCCGTCCTCGACATCTGGGGCGGGACGACCGTCTCGATCACGGGATGACGGAATCCGCGGGACGTCCGCCAGCCCGGCTACCCTTTTATGTACGCGCTGACCGCGTCGGCGTGCTTGCTCGCGGTTTTCGACCTCGTGCCGCCCGTGTCCTGCGGCCCCATCCCGCCCGAAACCTGCTCGAGAGCTTCGTCCCCCAGCTCGGTCGCGGGAGGCGTCGCGGGCCTCTGCGCGATCGGATGGGTCTTTTCTCCCGTTTCTGCGGCGTCCGCGGCTTCGTTCTTTTTCTCGCTCATATTCGGACCTCCTTTTCGTTTGGCTCTGGGTCGAGATGATAGTCGAGACTGCGTCCGGGTCCGAAGAGGCTCCTCTCCCGCCGCTGTACGCACCCTGGCTGCGCGCCGTTTCCGGCGGCCCCATCCCGCGCGAAACCGTCGCGACGTGCGACCGGTGCGTCATGCTCCCGGCCGAGGGCCAGCCTCCGGGCGCGGAGTTCTTCCTCCCGGCGGTCAAGTGCTGTGCGTATCAACCCACGCTTCCCGGCTTTCTCGCGGGCCGCATCCTGGGCGACGCGGACCCGACGATGGCTTACGGCCGCAGGGCTCTCGAGAGACAGATCGAGCGGCGCGTGGGCGTCGTTCCCGGTGGCGTCAAGTCCGGGGCCGTCTTCAATCTGCTCTTCACGTTGACACCCAACGTCTTCGGGCGAGCCCCGGACCTCAAATGCCCGTATCTGACGGACGGCGGGGATTGCGGCGTCTGGCGGCATCGGCCGGGCGTCTGCGCGACGTGGTTCTGCAAGCACGTGCGCGGCGAGACGGGGTTTCGCTTCTGGAGGCTCGCCGACAAGCTGTTCCGCGCCGTCGAGAGCGACCTTTCGTTATGGTGCGCCGCGAAAATGAACCTCGGCAAGTCGGAGCTGAGGGACCTCGACCCGGTAAATGCGGGACGCCCTCACGTGTCCGAGCTGGGAGGCCCCGTTGACGCCGTGCGCTACCGGGAGCTCTGGGGAAACTGGGAAGGGCGCGAGAAAGAGTTCTATCGCGCGGCCGCGGCTCTCGTGGAGCCTCTGGCCTGGAACGGCGTCCTCGCGATCTGCGGCCCGCGCGTGACCATCCTTTCCGAGCTCGTGAGGGACGCATACGAGCATCTCGTCTCGGACGCTCTTCCCGACCGGCTCCGGCTGGCCACGTTCGCGATGTCCGGCGCGGCGGACGGAAAGTACCGGGTCGAGTCCTACAGTCCGTACGACCCGGCCCTGGTGCCGGAGGAGCTCGTTCACGCGCTGCGCTATTTCGACGGCCGGCCGACGGAAGAGGCCCTGACGGCGATTCTCACGGAACGGAACTTGCGCGTGGATCTTCGGCTCGTGCGTCGCCTCGTGGACTTCGGTCTCCTGAAAACCGAGCCGGATGTCGAGCGGAATGCGCGGCCGGACACGGGAGCTTCTGGCTTTCCAGGCTCCGTCCGGCTGCCCGTCCGATAGGTCCGGTGCTCTACGTCGCGCTCGTCGCCCCGTCCGCACGTTAGACTCTCCCGGTTCCTTAGAGGCGGGGGAATCCGAATGCCTTTCGCCGGCGGATGGAAGTCGCAATGACCGTCATGCGCACGCGCTCGAAGCCTGCCGGAAGGACGACGACAGGGGATCTGTCGGCGCTCGCGGGCCCCTTCCTCGTGTCTCTTCTCGCGGGAGACGAGAACGCCGT
>JBDTML010000188.1:0-2725 GCA_039934255.1 Acidobacteriota bacterium
ACAAGCGCTTCCGCGGGCGGGAGCCGGCCGTCGAGCCGCTCCTCGTCAAGCGGGGGCTCGCGGAGTCGAAGCCGTAGCGCTCGAAAGAGGCGATTTCCCTTCCCTCCCGGGCGGTGAAAGAATACGGGCTGCCTGCGAGGTGCAACGTGTCGATCGTCGACATGGGCTGTCTTCTCTGCGGCGGATCCGCACTCGGAGCCCGGAGCGCGACCGCCGAGATCGAGTTGCGTTGCGAGGTCTGCGGAACGTACACCATCACCGTCGGTGCCGTGAACGCACTTCGGCAGAACATGACGAAAGGGGCTCTGGTCCGCGCCGAAGTCCAGCGCCGTCACGCCGCGGGCGAGGTGATGCCCCGCGTCGACATGGAGCTCCTGGACGCGGCGACGAAACCGGGAGCCTGATCGACCCCGGGACGCGCTATCCTTTTCCATTCGGAGGAGACGGCGCAATGGGTCTTTTCGACGGGAAGGGCGACGCGAGCGGCGGAATGAAGCCCGGCTTCCGGGACTTCAAGTGGGGAAGCGCCGCCGTTCCTGACATGGAGGTTCTCGACGAACACGCGGAGTCCAAGTTCTGCTGGATTCCGAGCGACGACCTGACGTTCGCGGGCGCCAAAGTGGACAAGATCGTTTACGAATTCTGGGAGAACCGGTTCGCCGAGGTCTTCATCGAGATTCCCCCGCAGTCCGCCGACCGGATCCTCAAGGATCTCAACGCGGGCTGGGGCAAGCCATCGCAGCCGAACAAGTTCATCGAAGACTTCATCTGGCACAACAAGGCCGTGGGTCCGGAAGCCACGAATGCCGTTTTCAGCCGCAACCCGAGCACGCGGGGCGCCACGCTTCGCATCCTGAGCAGCTACATCCAGACGAAGAAGACGCTCGCCAAGGGAAAAGGCAAGCCTGCCGCGCGATGAGCCGCGCTCCGAGCGGCTGGTTCACTTCGGGCAAGGAACCGCTTCGACGACTTTCGCCTCAGCGCCGCCCAGCAGTTTCCAGTCGCCCGCCATGGTCGTGCTCCCGTCCGTCACGTCCCGACGGTCGGGGTTGAGCCGCGCGCCCCGGACACCCGGAGGCGCCTGCACGATCGCGCGAAAGCTCGTCGTCTCCCCCGACGGAAGAATCGTGACGTCCGGCGCCACCTGCGCCGACGAGAGGTACGCCCCCCTGTTGTCGAGAATCTTCACGTGTATCGTGACGCCGCACAACGTCTGATCCCCGGTATTTCGAATCGTGCCCGTCACCCGGACTCCCCCGGTGGGATCGACGACCCCGTCGTTCGACACGCTGACGACGCGCACATCGCCGACGCTGGACGCGGCGTCCGCGGGAGCCTCTGCGGTCGCGGTGGGAGAGGCGGAAGGCGTGGCTCCAAGCGTCGTTCCCGCCGAGACTCCGGGCGTGACTCCCGGGGTCACTCCCGTCGCCGGCCCGAGGGTGATCGCCCGGGGCGTGCTCCTGGGATCCGCGTCGGTTTTCAGGCGCCGCTCGCGCGCGATGTCCTGGAGGGTACGCGGCTGCATGAGGCCTCGCGCCACCGGCGTCGGGGTCGATGTCGGGGTGGGGGTCAGCGTCGGGATCGGGGCGACTGTGGGCCGCGGGCTGGGAGTCGGCGCGACGGCCGCCGCCTCCAGGAGCAACGTCAGAGCCAGCGAAACGGTCAAATGCATTCGTCGCTCGCGTCGATGATCTCGGCCTGGACCCGGCCTACGCGCTGCCAGTTCGTCGCGGAGCGCCCGTCGACGAGGAGGTCTGGCTTCCTCTCGCTCGAGCCACGCAGGCCCGCGGGCGCCTTCACGGTTCCGCCAAACGTCACGGCCTCTCCGGCGGACACGATCTTCAGATCCGTCGTCGTCTCTCCGGTCGAGAGAAGAACGCCGTGGTCGTCGTAAAGGGTGAGGAAGATCCGGACGCGGCAGAGCGGAACGCGCCCCGTATTGCGCACCCAGCCGTAGACCGACACGCGGCCGTCCGCCACGACCCCGTTGTCCTGCGCGTCCTCCACGCGCAACGCTCCCGCGCGACGGGCCGCCGCGGACATTCCGGCGGGAGCGGCGGGCGTTCCGGCCGGCGCGGGCTCCGGCTCCGGCGTCGTCACGAGGACCGAGCCTGTCCCCGTGAGGCGGCCGAGGCGGCGTTCCTTCGCGAGCTCGGAAAGGGAGCGCGGGCGGTTCGGGTTCGCCGCGGAAACCGGAGTCGCCGTGGGGACCGGCGCCTTCGCTTCAGGCAGTGCCGTGGGTGTCGGCGCCGGCGTCGAAGACGACACCTGAGCCGCGAGGAGAATGACGACGGCGCCGAACATGGTCCGATTATCCGACAACCGCGCGGGCGACGAGTTTCACGCCGAAGGTCGCCTCGAAAAAGCGAGCCTTCTTCCTCAGGGCCCACAGTTCGAGGTCCAGGGGCGCGCGCGCGCCGAGGACGATATGCAGCTTCTTTCCGCGGAGCGTGACGCGCACCTTCGTGACGAGCCCGCGGTGCGTCCGGTCGAGCGCGTCCGCGACGCGGAGGATCGCGGCCAGCTTCTCGACCACGGGCTTTTTCCATGGATCCAGCTTTCGGAACGGCTCGTGCGGGTCGCGGGGCACCGCCTTCCGATGGTAGCGGGCCACGAGCGCGATGAGCTCGACCTCGTCCTGGGTGAAGCCCTTCATGTCTCCGTGCAGGATCAGGTAGTGCGAGTGATGGTGGTGTCGCGCATACGCCACCGAGAGCCCGATGTC
>JBDTML010000189.1:0-2496 GCA_039934255.1 Acidobacteriota bacterium
GACGCCACCCTTTCAAGGTGGAGATCGAGGGTTCGAATCCCTCTGGGGGTACCACACTCGAGGGTCGCAGCAAGTCTCTCCGTTCTCAAAGGAGGTCCCCATGTCCGTCGCGAAAGTGACCGAGATCGTCGCCTCGTCGTCCAAGAGCTTCGAGGATGCCATCGCCACCGGTGTCAAGCGCGCCCACAAGACGCTCAATAACGTCCGGGGCGCCTGGATTGCCGAGCAGAAGGTCAGGGTCGAAAAGGGAAAGATCACTGAATATCGGGTGACGATGCGCGTCACGTTCGTGCTGAAGGACTAACCCCTCCCCCTTCATCTGCATCAGACGCGCGAGCCGTGCGGGGCGGTAACGTTGAAAGACTGTCCGCATGAAGGAGGGCTCGCGCCCATGCCGTTCGCAGCTTGCCGTCTCGCCGTCGCCCTCACCGTTCTCATCGTCGCCGTGCCCGCCGCCGCGCAGACCCCGCCCGCGTCCAACCCGTTCTTCGAGGAATGGAAGACGCCCTTCGGGATGCCGCCCTTCGAGCAGATCAAGGCCCAGCACTACGCGCCGGCCTTCGAGTCCGGAATCGCCGAACGGAAGAAGGAGGTCGAAGCCATCGCCTCCAACCCCGCGGCGCCCACGTTCGCGAACACCGTGGAAGCGCTGGAGCACGGCGGACTCGCCCTCGCGAAGGTGAACGACGTCTTCTCCACGCTGACGGGCGCCGAGACGAACGACGCGCTCCAGGCGATCAACAAGGAGTTTTCTCCGAAGCTCTCGGCCCTGCGCGACGACGTTCTCCTCAACGAGAAGCTCTTCGCGCGCGTCAAGGCGGTCTGGGAGGCGCGCGAGAAGCTGACGCTCTCCGTCGAGCAGAAGAAGCTCCTCGAGGAGACGTACAAGGACTTCGTCCGCGGCGGCGCGAACCTCGCGCCCGAGCAGAAGAAACGCTTCCGCGAGATCAACCAGGAGCTGTCGGCCCTCGGACTGAAGTTCGCCGACAACCTCCTGAAGGAGACAAACGGCTTCAAGCTCGTCATCGACCGAAAGGAAGACCTCGCCGGTCTTCCTTCGGCCCTCGTCTCGGCGGCGGCCGACGCCGCGAAGGCCGCGAAGATCGAGGGCAAGTGGGTGTTCACGCCGCAGGCTCCTTCGATTCTCCCCTTCCTGACCTTCGCCGAGAACAGGGACCTCAGGAAAAAGATCCTCGAGGGCTACACCTCGCGCGGCGACCACGGCGACGCATTCGACAACAAGGCGACACTCTCCCGGGTCGCCGCCCTCCGCTCCGAACGAGCCCGGCTTCTGGGCTTCAAGACCCACGCCGACTTCGTCCTCGAGGAGAACATGGCGAAGACGCCGGCCGGGGTCTACGGGCTCCTCGACCGGGTGTGGACGCGCTCCCTCGCGATGGCCAAGCGCGAACGGGCCGACCTCGACGCCGCGATGAAAGCCGAGCGGAAGGACGCCTCGCTCGAAGCCTGGGACTGGCGGTACTACTCGGAAAAGGTCCGAAAGGCGCGCTTCGACCTCGACGACCAGTCCCTCCGCCCCTACTTCCCGATCGACCGCGTGCGGGAAGGAATTTTCTACGCGGCGAACCGGCTCTACGGCCTCACCTTCACGGAGCGGACCGACGTGCCGAAGTACCACCCCGAGGTCCGCGTCTTCGAGGTCAAGGACGCCGACGGCTCGTTCCTCGCGCTCTACACGGTCGACGACTACCCGCGCCCCGGCAAGCGGAGCGGCGCCTGGTGCGGCCGGATCCGCCCGACGTGGGTCAAGGACGGGAAGGACGTCCGCCCGATCGTCACGAACGTCACGAACGTCTCCCGCCCGGCGGGCGACGCGCCCGCCCTCCTCTCGCTCGAGGAGGTCCGGACCCTTTTCCACGAGTTCGGACACGCGGTGAACGGCTTCGTCTCGCGGGTCTCCTACCGGTCGATGGGCCGCACCTCGCGCGACTTCGTCGAGTTGCCGTCGCAGATCATGGAGAGCTGGGCGCTCGAGCCCGAAGTCCTGAAGGTCTACGCGAAGCACTGGAAGACCGGCGAGACGATTCCTCTCCCTCTCGTCTCGAAGATCGAGAAGGCCGGGACCTACGGCGAAGGATTCCGCACGACGGAGTACCTCGCGGCGTCGTATCTCGACATGGACTGGCACACCCTTCCCGAACCGAAGGAGATGGAAGCCTCCGCCTTCGAGAAGGCCTCGCTCGGCAGGATCGGCCTGATCCCCGAGATCGTCGTCCGGTACCGCAGCCCCTACTTCCAGCACATCTTCGGACCGGGCGGCGGCTACTCGGCCGGCTACTACAGCTACATCTGGAGCGACGTCCTCGTGGCCGACGCCTACGAGCTGTTCCGCGAGAAGGGGATCTTCGACAAGGCGACGGCGATGTCGTTCCGGAAGAACATCCTCGAAAAGGGAGGAACCGAGGACGCGATGACCCTCTACAAGCGCTTCCGCGGGCGGGAGCCGGCCGTCGAGCCGCTCCTCGTCAAGCGGGG
>JBDTML010000190.1:0-4899 GCA_039934255.1 Acidobacteriota bacterium
TTCTCGGGGTAGCCCATCTTCGCGAACTCCGCGAGGATCCAGTCGTCGTTGTAGACGTCGGCGACGAGATAAGTGCCCCTCTCCTTCATCATCCGGATGCCCTCGTCGTCGATGAGGCTCCCGTGCTCGATCGAGGCGACGCCTGCCGCGACCGCGCGCTTGATGGCTTCGGTTCCGTGCGCGTGGGCCGCGACCTTCCGGCCCCACATCGCCGCCTCGTCGCAGATGGCCTTCATCTCCTCGAGCGAGTACTGCGGCGCGCCGACGGACTCCTCTTCCGAGAGAACACCGGCGGATGCGAGCATCTTGATGACGTCGGCGCCGACCTTCACGTTCTGGCGCACGAGCTTGCGCACGGCGTCGACGCCGTCGGCGACGCCCGAGAAACCCCCGAACTTCAGGTAAGGCGAGAACCCCGTCAGGTCTCCGTGCCCGCCCGTCGAACCGATCGAAAGGCCCGCGACTTTCAGGCGCGGGCCGGCAACCTGCCCCTTGTCGATCGCGTTGCGGAGGGCGACATCGACGTATTCCGGGGAGCCGAGGACGCGCACCGTCGTGAATCCGGCTTCGAGCGTCCTCTTCGCGTAGACGTGCGCCGTGACGGCGACGTCGATCGGCGAGCGCCGGAACCGGTCCGCGTAGTAGTCCTCGGGCTGCGACGTCACGTGTGTGTGCACGTCGATGAGTCCGGGCAGGACCGTCTTCTTCGAAAGGTCGATGACGGACGCGCCCGCGGGCGCGGCGAGGCCCGGCCCCACCTGCTTCACGACGCCCTCCTCGATCAGGACGTCCTGGTGCGCGAGCACGCGGCCCTGAAGAACGTCGACGAGCGCGCCCGTCCGAACGAGAACGACGCGCTTCGGCTCGGGCGCCGTCGCTGCGGGGCTTCCCGCGGCGGCGAAAAAGGCGAGGGCGAGGGCGGCGGCTCGGGTCATGGAAACCTCCACGTTGTCGACCGCCTGACAGTACCAGCCCGCAGGGTTTTTTGAGGTCCGCCCGCTTCGTCTGAGCGGACCCGGAGAAGTGCAGCCCCTAGAATGACGCGATGGTTTCACGGGAAAGTCCCGTCCTTCTCTGGCGCATCCAGGCGCAGATGCGGGCCGTGGCGCACCGGCAGTACGAAACGGTGGCCGCGCCTCCGTTCACGATGTTCTTTCACGCGACGGACCCGCTTCCCCACTTCAACTATGCGATCCCGGACGCCCGGGCCCAACCCTTCGGCGACCTCGCGACACCTCTCGCGCGCCTGCGAGACGAGTTTCAGACGCGCCGCCGCGTGCCCCGCTTCGAGTTCGTGGAAGCCTGCGCGCCCGATCTCGCCGCGGCCCTCGAGACCCACGGCTTCATCCTGGAGAACCGCGCGCAGCTCATGGTGTGCCCGCGTGGAAGCGAGAGGCGAAGCGAAGGCTCCGCGCCTGCGGTGGCGGGCTTGGCGGTGGAAGCGCTCGATGCCCAAACCACGCTCGAAAAGCTCGCCCTGTTTCTGGACGTACAGCGCCGCGCCTTCGGGCTCCCGTCCCTGAATCCAGCCACTCGCGAGGAGGCGCGCTCCCTCAGGGACTCGCTCGGCGACGGCTTCGCCGTCATGGGGAGGATCGGGGGCCGGCCCGTTGCGACGGCGATGATCCAGCCGGGGGGAGACGGCCTCACCGAGCTCGTGGGCGTTGGGACGCTCGAAGAATTCCGGAGACGGGGCATCGGCGGGGCGCTTTCGTTCGAGGCCGTCCGCAGGGCCTTCGAACAGGACATCTCGCTCGTCTTCCTCTCGGCGGCCGACGCCCGCGCGGGCCGCGTCTACGAGGCGGCGGGGTTCTCCGCCGCCGGTCACTCCCTCTTCTATCGGACTCCCGAGGATCCGATGAGCACATAAACACCCTGTTCTTCGAGAAGAACCTGGCGTGATCGTCGAGCCGGGCTACTTCTTGGCTTCTTTCTTTTCTTCCACTTTCCTTTCTTCCACGGGGATTCTTCGCCGACGCCTTTGCCATGGCCTTCAAGTCCTCCGCCGCTGCGGACCCGCCGAGACACACACACGCCGCCACGAGAGCTCCAATCAGGACTCGTTTCATGGAATCTCCTCCTTTTTCTGCGATTGCGTCGCGAATCTATATCCGGCCTTCCGACGCAATACACGCGAGGCCGCTGTTAGGCTCGGGCCACCAAGAGGACGACCATGCGCAAATCCCGCCGTGAGTTCCTGACCGCCACCGCCGCCTCGGCTGCCGCTCTCGTCACGGGTGTGAACGCGGGCGCACAGGCGCCGCCCCCCGCGTCCACGCCCGCCGCCGGGACGCCGCCTGCGTTCGGGACGGCGCCGCCCGTGGGGCCGGAAATCACGGCCGTCACGATCGCCGAGGCCGAGAAGCTCGTCCGGGTCACGCTGACGCCGAAGGACCGCGCGCAGGCCGCTGGCAACTGGCGCGAGGCGATGGCCGGCACGATGGAGCGGCGCACCGGGCCGAAGAAGGTCGCCCTCGAGCCGTCGATCGCGCCCGCCTCGCAGTGGAACCCGGTGCTTCCGGGCATGTCGGCAGGCCCCGCGCGCAGCGTCTTCACGCGCAGCAAGGCCGATACTGGTTTGCTGCCGTCGCGCGACGAAGACATCGCGTTCGCGCCCGTAACGGCCCTCTCGCGCTGGGTCGAGACGAAGGCGCTCACGTCCGAGCGCCTCACACGGATCTACCTCGACCGCCTCCGGCGCTTCGACCCGCAATTGAAGTGCGTCATCACGCTGACACCCCACCTCGCCCTCGAGCAGGCGAAGCGGGCCGACAAGGAGATCGCCGCCGGAAAGTACCGCGGACCGCTGCACGGCATTCCGTGGGGCGTCAAGGACCTCCTCGACACGAAGGGCATCCTCACGACGTGGGGCGCGGAGCCTTACCGGGACCGCGTGCCGGACGCCGACGGGTACGTCGTCAAGCGCCTCCACGACGCGGGCGCCGTTCTCGTCGCGAAGCTCAGCCTCGGATCGCTCGCGCTCAACGACATCTGGTTCGGGGGCGAGACGAAGAACCCGTGGGCGCTCGAGGAGGGCTCTGGAGGCAGCAGCGCGGGGCCCGGATCGGCGACCGCCGCCGGCCTCGTCGGCTTCTCGATCGGAAGCGAGACGCTGGGCTCGATCGTCGACCCGTCCATGCGCTGCGGCGTCACGGGCCTCAGGCCCACGTTCGGGCGCGTCGCCCGCACGGGCGCGATGACCCTCTGCTGGTCGCTGGACAAGCTCGGGCCGATGGCGCGGGGCGTCGAAGACACCCTCCTCGTCCTCGACGCCATCTCCGGCGCGGACGCCGGCGACGTCTCGAGCGTCCCGAGCCGTCTGGATTTCCAAGCCGATCGGGCTCCCGGCGGCCTCAAGGTCGGATATTTCCCCGCGTGGATGAAGGAGAGCCCGGCTACCGACATCGACCGCGCGGCGCTCGAGACCGCGAAGGGCCTCGGGATGGTTCCCGTCCACGTGAGCCTCCCCGACTGGCCGTACGGCTCGCTCAACACGATCCTCTTCGCCGAGGCCGCGGCCGCGTTCGAGGAGCTCACGCTCTCGGGCGGCCTCGACGCTCTGAAGATGCAGGTCCCGGACGCGTGGCCGAACACGTTCCGCCAGTCGCGCTTCCTCTCGGCTGTCGACTACGTGCAGGCCGACCGGCTGCGGCGGAAGGTTGCGCAGGAAATGGCGCGCATTCTCGAGAAGGTCGATTTTCTCCTCGTGCCGTCCCTCCGCGACGAGATGCTCTCGATCGCAAACTACACGGGCCATCCCTCGCTCACGCTGCCCGCGGGCTTCATCGAGGTGGCCGAGGCCCGCAGCGACTGGGCTCCGGACCCGGCGCGCCCCCTCGCGAAGTTCTCACCGAAGCGGCGGGTGCCGCACGGCATTACGCTGATCGGCCGCCTCTTCGACGAGGGCACGATCGGGCGCGTCGGAATCGCGCTCGAGAAGGCGTTCGGGGTGCGGAGCGAAAGGCCGAAAGGATTCTGAGCGCGCGGGCCGGACGCTCGGAAGCGGGACGCCGTGTCAGAATCCCTTGTTTGCGATCGAGTCTTTCCTGAGGGAGTTCCCATGCGCACGAGTCTCGCCGCTGCCACCCTGTCCTTCGCGCTGTCTCTCGCCGTTTCGTCCGCCGCGCTTGCATCTTCCATGGCCGCTCCGGGCGGGCCGTCGAAGATGCTCACGGACCCTGCGCTCTCGGCCGAACGCATCGCGTTCGTGTACGGGAACGACGTCTGGACCTGCCGCCTCGACGGCAGCGGAGTCCAGCGCATCACCTCGGGCCCCGGCGTGAAGATGCGTCCCGCCTTCAGCCCCGACGGAGCGCTCCTCGCCTTCAGCGGCGAGCTGGACGGGAATCTCGACGTCTACGTCGTTCCGGCCGCGGGCGGCGTGCCGAAGCGCCTCACGTGGCACCCGGGCCGCGACGTCGCACAGGGCTTCACGCCCGACGGCAAGGCCGTCCTCTTCACCTCGCCGCGGGCCGCGGTCAACAACCGGCACACGCAGCTCTACACCGTGCCGGTCGAGGGCGGAATCGAAACGTCGCTACCGATCCCCTACGCAAGCCGCGCCGGGTACTCAACCGACGGCAAGACGATCGCCTACAACCCGAACAACCCGGCGCACCTGCAATGGAAGCGTTACCGGGGCGGCCTCGTCTCCACGGTGTGGCTCTACGACGTCGCGACGAACGCGATCCAGCGCGTTCCGCAGCCCGCGACCCGCTGCAACGACGCGGATCCGATATGGCTCGGCGCGACGCTCTGTTTCCGGTCCGACCGCGACGGCGAGTTCAACCTCTACGGGTACGACGCGCGGTCGAAGTCGCTCACGCGCCTCACCGACCACAAGGACTTTCCCGTCCTCAACGCGGCCGCGACCGCCGGGCGCATCGTCTACGAACAGGC
>JBDTML010000191.1:0-13588 GCA_039934255.1 Acidobacteriota bacterium
AGCCGGGCTTGTAGTAGAGGCCCGAGTGGATGACGCCGCTGTTGTGGCCGGTCTGATGGGCGCCGGCCTCGCCCTCCTTCTCGAGAAGGATGACCGAGAGGCGCGGGTCCTTCTCGAGCAGGCGCCACGCGGTCGCGAGGCCCACGATGCCGCCGCCCGCGATCGCCACGTCGACGCGCGTCGCGATGGTCAGCTCCTGAGAAGCCCGCGTTCGTGAAACGACACGATGCGCCCGCGTCCGACGACGAGATGGTCCTTCACCTCGATCCCGATCTCCCGGCCCGCCGCGACGAAACGCTTCGTCGTCGCGACGTCCTCGGGCGATGGCTCCGGGTCGCCCGAGGGATGGTTGTGGTACAGGATCACGCCCGCCGCGCCGGCGAGGATCGCCTGGCGAAAGAGCGGGGCGGGCGAGACGGACGCGTGTGACACGGTGCCCTTGAAGATCATCGCATCCTGGATGAGCCGGTTTTTCGAATCGAGAAGCAGGCCGCCCATGACTTCGCGCGCCTCGCCGGCAAGGCGCGTCGAGAGGTAGGCGCTCACCGAGGAAGGATCGGAGAGAAGATTTTTCTTCGAAAGTGAATCGTGCGAGAGCCTCCGCGCGATCTCGAGGACCGCCTCGATTCGGGTCGCCTTCGCGGGCCCGATTCCGGCGGCGAGTCTCGCGAGGTCGCTCGCGCCGCGGGCGAAGAGGCCCGGGAAACCGCCGTCTTTCAGGAGCTCCCGGGCCGTCTCGAGCACGGGTCTCGCGGCCGTTCCCGTGCCGAGGAGAATCGCCAGAAGCTCGTCGTCGTCGAGTGCCTCCGGACCCTTTCTAAGCAATTTCTCTCTCGGTCTCTCTTCTTTCGGCGTGTCCCCGAGGCGGCCCTTCACGGAATTCTCCTCACGAGCTCCGCGGCGATCGCGGGCAGGACCTCCGACGCACCCGCGCTGAAGACCCCTGCGGCGATCGGCGCGAGCGGCGTCTCCTCGGGGTTGATCTCGAAAACGTACGCGCCGGCCCGCGCGGCGAGCAGCGCGAGGGACGAGGCGGGAGCCACGACCGAGGACGTGCCGACGACGAAGAAGACCGCGCACTCTTCCGCCGCCCGCGCGGCCGCGTTCCACGTGGCGGGGGACAGCGCCTCGCCGAACCAGACGACGTCGGGACGCAGGAGCGCGCCGCAGATGGCGCAGCGCGGGAGCGGCGGGATCGGTCCCTCCGGCGCGGGGACCCGGCTCTCGCAGGAGGAGCATCGGGCGAAGAGCAGCGTGCCGTGAAGCTCGAGGATGTTCCGGCTTCCAGCCGCGGCGTGCAGTCCGTCCACGTTCTGCGTCACGACCGTCATGCGCGGCAGGAACCGCTCCATGCGGGCGAGAGCGAGGTGCCCTTCGTTCGGCCGGGCGGCGCGCACCTTCTCGAGGCGCCACGCGTAGAAGCGCCACACCGTCACGGGATCGCGCGCGAAGGCCTCGGGCGAGGCGAGGTCCTCGGGGCGGTTCCCTTCCCACATGCCGCCGGGCCCCCGGAACGTCGGAAGGCCGCTCTCGGCCGAGACGCCGGCCCCCGTCAGAACGACGAGCGGACGCCCGGCCAGGAGCTCGGGCAGGAGGTCGAGGAGCGGCGTGAGGTCGAATTCGCTCACGGCATCGGCGGCGGGGCGAGAAGGCGGTCGAGGGAAATCGAACGGAAGTCCTTCGGGACGGCGACGCGCGCCTCGTCGTCCCGCACTCCGGGGCGGGCCGCGAGACTCTCCACGCGGCGCGTCACGGTGGAATGCGCGGTCACCGGCGTCGGAGGCGGCTCGGTGCCCGAAGGGATGCCGGGCGCCTCGGCGCTCGACGTCGAGGTCACGGAGATCTCGACGAAGACGGGCAACCCCGTCACCTTCGTGAGTTCGGCGTCCAGCGCTTCGCGCGCGGTTCCCCGGGCCGGGAAGAGACGAAGGAGCGCGTCGAGGGGAGACTGCGCCTCGTTCATCTCGACCGTCTCGACGCCGCCGGTCGCCGCCGTCTTCACGCGCGTGATCCGGCCCGGCGACGAGAGGACGACCGTCCACGCGGCCTCCAGCCGGAACCGCGTCGTGGGTCGCTCCTGGAACGGCCGTCCGGCGCCGTCTCTCCGGAGGCCGACCGACACGTCCCGCACGGCCGGCGCGGCGGCGCCCGGGTCGGAGGGTCGCCCTTGAAAGAGGTCGGCGAAACCCGACGGCGTCGCGAGAGCCGCCGTCTTCGCTTCCCGGTCGAGCAACACGAGCCCGTCCCGGCCCGTCACGACGGAAGTCGCCGAGGAGCGCGGAAACGTCCCGTGGGTGAGGTCCCACCGCGCGTCTCCCCCCCGCGCCACGACCGTTCCGCCTGCGGAGACGGTGCGTGCACCGGCCGGCGTGACGCTGCGCACGGATTCCGTGAGGGCGTACGTGACGAACGCGGGCAGTTTGTCGGCCGCCGCCGGCGCCTCCACGAGGGGCGCCGCGAGGAGAGTGGCCGCGAGAAATAGGAAGCCGGCCGGCATCTCTGGGGATGATCTCACGCCCGGCTCGGTGGACGGCGCTTCCGGCGGCGGCGAGAATGGCGCCATGGAGCCCACAAGCGCCGTCACCGCGCGTTCCGAGCGCGACGGAATCCTGAGAAGGATCAAGCTCGTGGGCGAGCCGGAAGCGATGGCCTGGGTGGCCCGAACACTTTCGACCGGAGGCCTCCTCGTCGAGCGCCACGACGAGAAGGACGTCACCGATCCGGAGTTCTTTTCGCACTGGCCGCTCGTGTGGGTGACGAGACCCGAGGCCTTCGGGCGCGGATTCGTCCGGTTGCGGCCGGCGATCCTCGACATCGCGCCCCGGCCGCCGCTCTGCCTGGTGGTGGTGCCTCCCGATACCGAGATCACGGACCAGCTCGTTCGCCGGATCCCCGTCGAATCCTTCGAGCTCGTGCGCGAGCGCGACGAAGGGCCGCTCCTCGCGATGCGGCTCGAGCGCCTCCTGCTTCTCCAGCGCCGGCGGTCGGAGGGCCAGGAAAAAGCCTTCAAGGAGCGTTTGCGCACGGAAGCGAAGCGCAACGACATTCTCGCCTCCATCGCCCTCGCCTCGCGCGACTCGCTCGATCTCGAGGAGGTCCTCGGGGCGGCCACGTCGCTCCTCGGGACGCGATTCGCTGCGAACTCGGTCGAGATCTGGTTCCTGAACGAGGACGCCTCGTCGTGCACCGTCTTCATGGACTGGCGGGAGGGCGACGCGAATTCGTCTCTCGTCGGTTACGAGCGCCCGCTGCCCGACAGCGAACCCTTCCGCGCGCTCGTCGCCTCGCGCGAGCCCTACGTCGTCGCCGACCGGGCGGAGCTGGATCCGAAGTCCCTCGCCTACACCGCGCTCGAGGGGCTCGGCGCGAAGAGCCTCGTGGGCATCCCGATCCATCGCGAGGGCGAGCTCATCGGCGTCCTCGGAATGTCGTGGCCCGAACCGCGCGCGTTCCCGCCGGACGAGGTCGTCTTCTTCGGGCGGGTGGCCGACCAGCTCGCCCTCGCGATCCGTGCCGCGCGCCTCTACGGAAACCTGCAGAAGCAGCTCGAGGCCCTGGCCCTCGAACAGCGCCGCCGCGAGCTCGCGGATCGGGACCGGAGCCGCCTCACGGCGATGCTCGTTCACGACATGAAGAACCCGCTCTCGGCGCTCACGGCCGCGCTCGAGCTCACGCGCGACAAGGAGCGCAAGGCGGGCGACGCGCGGCTCGCGAAGATGCTCGACGGCTCGCTCGCGTCGGCGCGCGGCCTCTCGGGTCTCATCGAGGACGCGCTTCTCGTCTATCGCGCGGCGGACGCGCCCGAGACCGAGAAACGCCCGACCGCTCCGACCGAGGCGCTCTCCCTCCCTCTCGAAGAGGCCCGCTGGCTCGCCGTCGCGCGGCGCGTCACGGTGGAGTCGGACGTGCCGAAGGATCTCCCGCGCGTGGCCCTCGACCCCGCGATGTTCCGGCGGGCCGCCGCGAACCTGTTCGGCAACGCGGTGAAGTTCAGTCCGCCCGGAGGCACCGTGCGCGTGAAGGCGGAGATCGTGTCCGAGGACGGCCGCCCCTTCCTGCGCGTTTCCGTGACGGACGAGGGGCCCGGCTTCCCCGCCGCCGAGAGGTCCCGGATCGCGACGCCTTACCTCCGGTTCCAGGGCAGCGAGGCCGTGCCCGGAACCGGCCTCGGCCTCACCGTCGTCCAGAAAGTTCTCCAGGCGCACCGCGGCCGGCTGGACGTCGCGAACAACGAGGGCGGACCCGGGTCGACGTTCACGCTCTGGATTCCGGCCTGACTTTGCGCACCGCTCTCCGCCTCGTGCCGGGCGTCGCGCTCGCGGCGCTGGTGTTGTTTCTCGCCGCGAGCCTTCCCGGCGCGCTCGACGCGTCCCGAAGCCGCCTCAAGAGTGCCGGCCGCGAGCGCGCCCTGGACGCGGACGAGGCGCTGGCGACGCTTCGAGGGCAGGATTACGTCGCGGCGATCCGGCGTATCCGCGACGTGCTGCCGGAGGATTCCGAATACCTCCTCCTCGTCGGCACGCCGGGTGGAGCTGACGTTTTCGTGCGGTTCGACCTCGCGCCCCGGCGCGCCGTCTCCGGTGGCGCCATCGCCGACATTCCTCATAACGTGACTCTTTCCAGACTCCACGCCCTGCCGGCCTGGACCGTCGTCCCGCGTCTCGATGGTCCGGGCCCGCGTCTCGTCGCGACGCGTCTCCTCGCGGAGAAAGGCGCGCTCCCGTGACGGGCGGCGCGCCGTTCGTCGCGGGCCTCGGAGGGGTCCTCCTGTTCCTTGCCGCGGGCCGAGGTCTCGTCGAGCTGCTCCCCGCGCTCCGGGAGAGGCCCCGCGCCGCACGCCTCGGCTACTCGTACCTCCTGGGGGTGTCGGCCGTCGCCGGTTCGACGTACCTCCTCGGCATCGCGTTCGACATCCGGATCGGGCGCGGCGTCGTCCTGGCTCCCGTCGTCCTCCTCGTCGGCTCGGGCCTTGCCGCCTGGCTCCTCCGTCGAAGGACGCCGACGCCGCGCTCACCGACGATTCACCCGCCGCGGACTGCAGTCTTCGCGGCACGCTTCGCGTTCGGAGTGGGGGCGTGCATCGCCGTGGGCCTTTTCGCAGCGGCCCTGACGAAGCCAGACCTCGGCTGGGATGGCGAAATGTCGTGGAGCGCCGCGGCCCGGTGGGTGCGCGCGGACCGCAGCGTGACGCCGCGGGCCCTCGCCGACGCGCGCGCCTACGTCACGCACCCGCGGTACCCGATCCTCATGCCGCTCGCACAGGTCGCCGTCCAGGAGACGTTCGACGTCGGCGACGACCGCCGCGCCGTCAAACCTCTCTACGCCGCCTTCTTCCCGGCGCTCCTTCTCGTCCTCTTCGACCTCGCGAGGCGCCAGGCCGGAACCTGCGCCGCCGCACTTGCCGCCGTCGCGCTCGCCGTCGTTCCCGTGCTTGCCTTCAACGACTCCGGAGGTGCCGATGGAACGTTCTCCGACGTGCCCCTCGGCGCGTTCTTCGGCGCTGGGTTCCTGCTCCTTCTCGGTCGCGCGCGCACTTCGGAAGCGGTCGCGGCCGGGCTTCTCCTCGGAGCCGCCGTCCTCACGAAGAACGAGGGTTTGCCGTTCGCCGCCTCCGCGCTAGGCGCCGTCGCTTTCCTCGCGATCGTCGGCCGTCCGACCGAGCGACGGGCGCGGCTCGTCGCTCTCGGGCTCGCCGCCGCCGCCGTCCTCGCCGCGGGCCTTGCGCTCCGCGCCTGGCAAAGCCACATTCCCCAGCGCTTCGACGAGGATTACGCGGGAAGGCTCGGGCAAGTGTCGCTCGTGAGAGAAGCTCGAGCCCGTCTGCCGCTGCTGCCGGGAGCCGTCATGAAGGAAATGGCGAGCCGGGAAGATCTTGCCGGCTTTCCTCTCGCCGCCGCTTTGATCCTCGTCGCGGGAGCCGGCGGGCTTCGCCGGCGGGTCGTTCCTCCGATCGTCCTGTGCATCACATATTGTCTCGGAGCCTATGTCCTCGCGCTCCTTCTTTCGACCTGGGGAGGCGTCGAGCAGGTCCATCCCACATGGAACCGCTTTCTCGTGATGCAGCTTTCCCTGCCTCTCGGAGTTCTCCTCGCGCTTGCGCTTCGGGCCGGCTGGCGCTCTCGTCTTTCGATCAGCCGAACGGCGGAACAGAACGCCGTGACCCGGGTCCGGGGGGCGACGGGCCCGCGATCTCGCGGAAGTCGGCGGCGTCGCCTCGTCTCTCGCGTCGTCTTTCTCGCCTTCGCGGCGTTCCCGGTCCTGCTCGTCGGGCTCTTCGCGTCTTACAGGCGCGTCCAAGTGTCCACGGCTCCTCGTGCCGCGCCCGCCGTCCCGGGATCAACTGGATCGCCGTGGAAAGAGGATGCCTCGCTGACAGGCAGCGTGGACGAACCCGCGGAGGGCGCTTCGGTCCGGGGCAGTCTCACCATTCGGGGATGGGCTCGCCTACCGGATCGGGATCTCGAGGTCACGGTCTTCATCGACGGGAACGAGCGCGCTTCCGTGACGCACCGGCGCCTGAGCCGGCCCGACGTTCACGACGCCCTGCCCATGCTCGGCGACTGCGCGTCAGCCGGCTACGAATTCGTCTACGCGTTCTCCGCCAAGGACTCCGGGCCCCATGAGATCGTCGTCCTCTTCCGAACGCCAGACGGGAGGGAGCGCCATTATCCGGCGCGAGAATTCATCTGGAGGAATTGATCCGCACCATGCGCCTCAGTCGAACTCGCGCCTCGGCGGCGCCTGGTCGAGTCCGACCCGCCCCGTGACGATGTCGGCCCTGAAGTAGCTTTCGCCGCGGATCTTCGCGCCCGCCATGCGCCGAAGCATGGCGATCTGTCCCGTGTGCGTGAGCGCGTCCGCGATGGGCCCGTCGAAGACCTTCGTCGCGGGGTTCGCGAGCGGCCGGCTCGTTGCAAGCCGCGCGTCGAAGACCTCCAGCGCTGCGAAGAACCGTGCGACCTCCTCGTCCCACGGCAACGGCGCGGCGTCTTTCCAGACGGCATCCCCGTCGGCCATCGTGAGCGCCCAGTCGAAGAGATCGCCCATGTGCGCGAGGATCTGGACGGCCGTGCGCCCTCCTTCGCCTGCCGGGAAATCGCCAAAGCCCTGCGGCGCTCCGCGCACGGCCTTACCCGCGCGATACGCAAGCGTGGCGACCGTGTGACGGAGCATGGGGACGTCGGGATCGAGGGCGCTCACGCGCTCACCTTCAGGACGATCTTGCCAAACGCCTCGCCGGAGGCCATCCGCTCGTAGGCCTCGCGCACGTCGGCGAGCGGAAAGACCGAGTCGACCACGGGTTCGAGACGGCCGGCCGAGACCGCCGCGAGCATCGCCGTGAACTCCGCGTCCGTCCCCATCGTGGACCCGAGGATCGTGAGCTGCTTCCAGAAGATGACGTTGATGTTCTCCGGGGGAGCGGGGCCGGACGTGGCTCCGCACGTCACGATGCGCCCCTTCTTCGCGGCGGCCGTGAGCGAATGCTTCCACGTCGCCGCTCCGACCGAGTCCACGACGACGTCCACGCCGCGCTTCCCCGTCAGCTCGCGGACCGCCTTGCCGACGTCCGTCGCCGCGTAGTCGATCGCCTCGTCGGCCCCGAGCTCCAGCGCGCGCGCCCGCTTCGCGGCGGACGACGACGTGACGATCACGCGGGACGCCCCGCAAAGTTTCGCGATCTGGATCGCGAACGTCGAGACGCCGCCAGAGGCGCCGTGGATCAGGACGGTCTCGCCGGGCCGGAGCGCGGCCCGCGTCACGAGCATCCGCCACGCCGTGAGTCCCGCGAGCGGGAATGCGGCCGCCTTCTCCGGCGCGAGGCGGTTCGGAGCGAGGAAGACGTTCGCGGAGGGAACGACGACTTTCTCTGCGAATGTCCCGGAGAGGTGCTCGCCGAGGATCCGAAAGCGCACGCAGAGGCTGCGCTCTCCCGCGAGGCAGAACTCGCACGTCCCGCACGAGAGGCCCGGCTGGAGGAGAACGCGCGTCCCGGGTGCCGGCCCGGCAACGCCCGGCCCGAGGGCCTCGACGACACCCGCGCCGTCGGCGCCCGGCACGTGAGGAAACGCCACGGGGACGCCGGGGATCCCGTCCCTGACGAAGAGGTCGAGCCGGTTGAGCGCGGCAGCCTCGACCCGCACGAGCACCTCGCCCGGCCCCGCCGCGGGGTCGGGGCGTTCCCCCACCGTCAGGACGTCGTTGCCGCCGTGCGCCGTGAAGAAGACTGCTTTCATGAGCGCCTCCGCGCGGCCGAGATTAGCCGACCGCCGCGTCGGTCATAATGCAAAGTTCGGGCGCTCCCGCGCCCGGAGAAGAGGAGCCGCATGAGGGCCTGGGAAATCAGACAAAAAAGAGCGCAGAAGAGGGCGCGTGAGCTCGCGCGCAAGGACAAGAACAAGAACGCGAAAGAGACGTCCACCTTCCGGCTCGTCGTGGCTGGACGCGAAGGGGACGCTTCCGTCGTGGAGACGGTCATCGTGAAGAACCCGGACGAGTCCGTCGCCGAAGCGACGTTCGACGAGATCGAGCTCGGGATCACGCTGATCGTGGAGGGGGACCGCGGACTCATCCAGCGCGTCGTCGTCGAAGAAAAAGTGGAAGTCACGGAGCCGGAGCTGGTCCGCGAGGTACGCGTCAGGGTCCTCTAGCCGTTCAGCCCCCGTTTCGGCCGTTCAGAGACCGAGGCGCGCGACCACGGCGTCGCCCGCCTCCGCCGTCGAGAGCCTTCCTCCCAGGTCCCGCGTCGTTTCCCCTGCCGCGAGGCACGCCCCGACCGCGCGTTCGATCCGTGTTTCGAGATCCGCCCGTCCGACGTGGGCGAAGAGCATCCCGAGGCTCCGGATCGAGCCGAGTGGATTCGCGATGCCCCGGCCGGTCAGGTCCGGAGCCGAGCCGTGCACGGGCTCGAAAACCGACAGGCGCCCCGGATGGACGTTTCCGGACGGCGCCATTCCAAGGCCTCCCTGAAGCGCCGCCCCGAGGTCCGACAACACGTCGCCGAAGAGGTTGTTCGTGACGACCACGTCGAGCTCGCCAGGAGCGCGCACCATTTCGTGAGCGAGGGCGTCGGCGAACAAGTGGCGCGCCTCGCATGCGGGAAACGCAGCGGCCACCTCGAGAAAGACGCGGTTCCAGAGGCCGCCGCCGCGCTTCTGGACGTTGTGCTTGTCGGCCATGAGGACGCGCGGGAGCCGTCCGAAGCCCCGGGGCTTCTCGAACGTCACGGCGAAGGCGAAGGCCGCCCGGCAGATCCGCTCGACGCCGCGGCGTGTCGTCACGTCCTCCTCGACGGCTTCCTCTTCCGGAGTTCCCTCCCCGGCCGTCCGGCCGCGGCCCGAGTAGGCTCCCTCGGTGTTCTCGCGGAAGACGACGAAGTCCACGTCTGCGGCGCGCGCGTTCCGCAGGGGAACGGCGGAATCGTGGAGGGCGCGCACGGGGCGGACGTTCGCATAGAGGTCGAGGCGGCGGCGCATCCCGAGCAGGACCTCGTCGGCGTGACGCCCGTCGGGTACGCGCGGATCGCCGAACGCCCCGACGAGGACCGCGTCGAAATCGCGCGCGAGCATCTCGAAGGCGTCCTCCGGAATCGTCTCGCCGGTTTTCAGAAAGTGATCGGCGCTCCATGGAAAGGAAGTGATCCCTGCGGCCGTGAGCGCCTCGAGAACCTTCATCGCCTCGCGCGTTACCTCGGGACCGATCCCGTCGCCGGCCACGACCGCGATGCGCACGCCGCTCCCGACCTACGCTTCGAGGGAGAGCAGAGCCGCCAGGAGTTCGCCACCGTCCGGGTAGCGGTCCGGACGGTGGCGCGCGAGCGACTTCATGAGGATGGCGACCTCTTCTTCCTTCAGAAACGGCGCGTAGGGGCGCGGATCGTCGGGATCGCGCTCGAGGCGCGCCACGAGGACGTCGTCGCCCACGTACGGCCACCGCCCCGTGGCGAGCGTGTAGAAAGCGGCACCGAGGGAGTAGACGTCCGAGGCCGGGCTCGGCATCTCTCCGCGCAGGACCTCCGGCGGGAAGAACGCCGGACTTCCGATGAGCTTCGACGTGCCTCCCGCGTCGGCCTGGGGAAGCGCGAGGCCGAAATCGAGAATCCGGAGCGTCCCGTGCTCGTCGAGGATGAGATTCGCGGGCTTGAGGTCCCGGTGAAGGATGCCCTTCGCGTGGGCCGCGGCGATCCCGCGCGTGGCCTGCACGAACCAGATCCGCCAGTTCTTCTGCACCCGCTCGGTTTCCTTCTTGATGAGCTTCTGCAGGTTCGGCCCCTCGAGATACTCCATCGCGAGGTACAGGCTTCCGAATCCTTCGCCGTAGTCATAAAGCGCGACGACGTTCGGGTGCTTGAGCGCCGCGATCGCTCGCGCCTCGCGTTTGAAGTAGCGCATCGCCGTCTCGTCGCCGCGAAGCTGCCAAGGCAGGATCTTGAGCGCGACGTGACGGTCGAGCTTCTTGTCGAGCGCCTTGTGCACGACGCCCATTCCGCCCCGGCCGAGCTCCGAGATGATCTCGTAGCGTGACTCGGGCGTCTCGGGCAGGCCGAAGCCCACCGTCGGCTTCGCCGGGGGCGGCGCCGCGGGGGTCGCGATCCGGAGCGGAGGAGGCTGCACGGGCGGCGGCGGCGCCGGCCGGGCGAAGGAGGCATAGGGTCCGGACTTGTGCACGGCCGGCGTCCGGATGAGAGCGGGGGGCATGGCGTCGTCCAGACCGAGGTCTCCGAAAGGCACGGGGTGCACCGCCGCGCCCTCGAGCACCGAGGGATCGAAGGCCGCAATCCGCCCCAGCTCCACGCCCTCTCCGGAATCGCCGGAGGCGCGGAGGGCCTCGAGCAGGGTCATGTGCAGCGGAAGGTTGTCGGACTCGACCTTTCCCCGGCCGATGAGCTCGCGCAGAACGTGCACGGCGTCCTTGTTCTCTCCAGCCGCCATGTGCGCGCGCGCGAGCTGCTGAAACACCTCGGCAAGACCCGGCTCGCTGCGCGGCACTCCGGTGAGGTATTCCCACGCGAGCTCGCGGTGCCCGCCCAGGAGCGCGCAGCGAGCAGCCTCCAGGCCCCGCCCCGTGCGCAGGAAGAGCTGGGCCGCGTCATCGAACTTGCCGCCGGCCTGAAGCGCCGCGGCCGCCGCCGGGAGGCGGCCCGCGCCGCGAAACAACGCCGCCGCCTTGTCGTAGTCCTTGAGCTCGCTGTAGAGAGAGGCCGCCTTCTCGACCTGGCCCGAGGCCGCGTAGGCTTCGGCCGCCGCGGCGCGATTTCCCCCCCGCTGATAAAGCGGCGCCGCCCTCTCGAGACGGCCCGCTTCCTTCCACGCTTCGGCCGCGCGGACGAAATCTCCCGCTTTCTCGAAGAGCCCCGCCGCGCGCAACGACTGTCCGGCCCGTCGCCATGCGTCCGCGGCGGACACGAGGTCGCCCCGGCTTTCGGCATCGCGAGCCAGCAACTCCTGGGCGCCCTTCTCGTCGCCGGCCCGGGACGCCGCGAGAGCTGCCTTCGTCAGGGCGCCGCTTCTTTCGAACGACTGAATGGCCTCGGCCGAGCGGCCGCTTTCCACGAACAGCTCGCCCGCGAGAAGGTGCTCCTGCGCATTCCGGTAAGCCTCCGCCGCTTCCCCGGGCTTTCCGGCGTTGCGGTAGGCGTCCGCGGCCCTCTTCCAGAGCGCCGCTTTTACGGGCCCTGGAGGTGTCGCCTCGGCGAGGCGTCGGCAGGCCTCGGCGAGAGAGGAATGATCTCCGAGGGCTTCGGAAATTTCCGCGAGCCGGTCCCAGCGCATGGCCGTCCGCGCGATCAGAAGCGCCTTCTTCCCGCACTCCTCCGCCACCGCGGCCTCGCCGGCGGCGTCCCATGCGCGCGAGGCCTCCCACGCGTACGCGTCGCCCGCCTCCTCGTAGAGGCGCGCCGCCTCGCGATGTTTCCCGTCGCGCTGCTCGAGCGCGGCCAGCCTCGGCCACGCCCGCGCCTTTTTGAACATCCGGCGCGCGCGTTTCGAGTCGCCCGCCTTCAGGTACGCGTCCCCGGCCCGGGTCCAGTCCTTGACGGACTGGAAGCCGAGTGCGGCCGAGACCTCGGGATGCGGAGGCTGCCCGAGACGGATCGCGAAGAGGCAGACGAGCAGCCCCACGAGGTCGATCGCGAAGCGCAGCGTGGCCGTGCGCCCCAGGAGCTGGAAGAACGGCGAGGCGCCGAGATCGCGCGAAGCGGCCTGGAGAGCGGGCTGATGCGCGACGAGCGCAAGGACGCCGAGAATCTGATCGAGGTGGGCCGCCACGATGAAGCCGATCCCCACCATGACGACGAGTAGCGAGGAGCGCAGCCACTCGCCGATCGCGATGCCGCGGAGGTTCAGCGCCTTCACCATGAGCCGAACGAGGATCAGCACGACGACCACGGAGCCGACGTACGGCGCGAAGTAGAAATGCTGTTCGACAAGGCGGCGGGCGAGATCGCTCGTGTCCGTATGGGAACGCGCCCAATCCACCGAGCGCACGAGGCCGAACTGGGCCGCGATCGCGAGAATCAGAGTCGGGAGGTCGTCTTTCCAGTTTCGGGACGCCACGGGTGGACGATTATGAGCGATTCCCGGTCCGGCGCGCCGCTGCGGTCGAACGGCGGGCGCGGTACAGTCCGTTTCCGATGCGCCCGCTTGCCCCGATCCCCCGAGCCGCAGCTCCCGGCCCGGCCTTCGCCGTCTCTCCAGCCGCCTGTCTCGCCGCCTGTCTCGCCGTCTGCCTCGCCACGACGCTTCCCGCCCGCGCCCAGTCGTATTCCGACCCCGGCACGGGCTACGGCGCCGACGCGGGATGGGGCGGCGCCCGCGACGCGGAGTCCGGCGGCGCGACCGGCGGCGTCCACGCGCGACTGCGCCTCACCGGCGGGATCGGCCTCGAGCTGTCCGCCGGATACCGGAGCGACACGTTCGCCGTCGACGGCGCGCGCGTCCTGAAGGTCGACCAGATCCCGATCGAGGCGTCCTTCCTCCTGTTCTTCCTCCACGGCGGGCCGGTGCAGCCCTACGTCCTCGGTGGCGCCGGCTACACCTGGGCGAAGCCGAAGGGAGAGGGCCCGAATGCGGACAAGTCTTACCCGGCGGAGAATCTCTTCACACTGCACGCCGGGGCGGGTGTGGACCTCCGAACGAGCTTTCGGACGTCACTCTTCCTCGACGGGCGTTACGTTTTTCTCGTCGTCGACGCGATCGACACGCTGCGCGGCCAGCCGAAGGCCGACTACATCCGCATCGCGGCAGGCTTCAACGTCTACTTCTAGAGAGCGATCAGGCTCCATCGGGCCCGAGGCCGGCGACGAACCTGCCGAACGCCTCCGGGTCGACATTCCCGCCTGAAAGCACGACGCCGATTCTTTTGCCGGCGAGTCCCGAGACCCTGCCCGCCAGGACGCCCGCGAAACCGGCGGTTGCGCCCGGCTCGACGACGAGCTTCATCGCCGTAAAAAGAAGCCACATCGCGCGCCGGAGCTCGAGGTCGCTCACCGTGACGACGCTCTCGACGAGCGCGGACACGATCGCGAAGGTGTGGACACCCGGCTTCGTCGTCTGAAGACAGTCCGCGATCGTCTCGGGGACGGGGATCGAGA
>JBDTML010000192.1:0-4140 GCA_039934255.1 Acidobacteriota bacterium
CGACGACGAAGACGTCGTCCGACGCCTTGTACGCGTAGATCGCGCGCCATCCGTTGGCGTCGGCGACGCCCGCGCGGATTGCCTCCGCGACGTCGGCCGGTGGCTTCGCGGAGGCGAGGACCGTCACGATCTTCTCGGGAAACGCGCCGCCGCCCATCCCGCCGATCTCCCCGCTGTCGCGGAGCTGGCCCGCCTGCTTCGGAGAAACGGAGCCGAGAGGCGCGAGAGAGGCGGCCACAGCGTCGACGACGCCCTTCGCGCCGGAATCCTTCGCGTCGGAGCCATTGAAGGTCCGCAGCATGGAGACGGGGTTCACGAGCGCGACATTCACGCCGCCGGAATCGCCATAAACCACGATCCGCAGCGGAAGACCGAACGCCTTGTCGAGGCCGCCGGACAGAACTTCCAAAGACCACCCCGGGGACGCGAAGACGATCGTCCGCGCCGTTTCCCCGCAACCCGCCGGAACGCCGTTGCTAAACGAGCCGAGAATCTCGAAACCGGCCCCTTTCAAAGACGCTTCCGCTTTCAGCGCCGTCTCGCCGACGTCGTCCTTGAGACCCGCGAGAAGCTTCACATAAACCCCTTGCGTCTTCTCGACGCCCGCCATGAGAGCGGTTGGGGTAAAAAGAACCATCAGAGCGAGAAACCCGAGTAGGCGTTTCACGGCGTTCTCAGAACCCGAACGACAGGCCGAGGTCGAAAACCCACTGGTCCATCTTCAGCTCGATCGTCTGCTTGCCCGGGACCTCGAGCGGGTTCGGACCCGTGACGGATTTCGAGAACGCCCTGACGACCGAGAAGCTGACCTTGGACTTCGGGCTGACGGTCGCGCTGACACCCGCCGTGACGTGCTGCTCGATGACGCCGGGCGCGAGGATGTTGAAGAGGACTTCGGACTCCGGGATGGGCTGTTTCGCGTAGGCGTAGCCCGCGCGGAGCGTCAGGTTCGGGCTCGCGGCCCACTGCAGACCGAGCTTGTACGCCGTAACGTCCTTCCAGCCGAAGCCGGCGCCGCCATCGTCGCCGAGGCGCGCCGTCATGAGGTTCGGAACGAGCGGATTCCCGATCGACTCGGTCTTGCTGTAATAGATCTGCTGGACGTCGAAGGCGACGGTGAACGACGGGACAGGCATGATCGCGACACCGACCGTCCAATTCGCCGGGATGTCGAAGTCGCCCTGCTCCGCGAAAAGTCCGGCGTACTTCTTGAACTCCTGCATCTCCATTTCGGTCTGGTAGGAGCCGCCGACCGAGAGCCAGGGCGTCAGCTTGCCGAGGTACCCGACCCTCACGCCCCATCCGAGCGACGTGTCGAAGCCGTTGTTCGAGAGGTTCGCGGACGAAGACGAGAACGGCGCGAAGCTGCCGACACCCTCGGCCTGGAAGCGCTGGTACCCGACGACCGGGCTCACGCCGAACGCGTGGCCCTCCGCGAACTTGTACGTGAAGGTCGGCGCAATGTACATCTGCATGAGGTTCACGCCCGTGCGGCCGGCGTAGAAGACCGACTCCTCGTAGGCCGTGTTCATGCCTCCGTTGCCGTAGAGCGCAATGCCGAGCGTCATCGTGTCGTTCAGCTTCCAGTTCGCGCCGATCGAGGGCATGAGGAAGACCGAGGTCCCGCTCTTTACCGTTCCTGGCGTCAGGCCGAACGTGCCGGGAAAGCCCGATGGCGTTCCGGTCACCGTGAACTCGCGGTTCGGGTTGAAGACAGCGACGCCGAGGTCGTAGCCGGTCACCCACGCGTTGCCCGCGGGGTTCGTCGCGGGGGACATCGTATTGAGCGACAGCGCGACGCCCGCGCCGCCCATCCCGTTCTGCGCGGTTCCGTAGCCGAGCTGGAAGTAGCCGTCCGTCGCGAGGACGGGGGCTGCGGTCAGTGCGAGCAACGCGACGAGCGCGATGCCGATCCGGGTTCTCATTTGGGCACTCCTCTCAAAGGCGGGCCGTCTGGCCCGAGGTTGTTCAGAACGAAACGCGAGCATCGGGACGGGTCAACAGCCCCCACCCTTTCGGGGCGCCGCCGGCACGTTTGAAACAGGTCGGATCTCGACGGGTACTGCCGCCGCGGCGCCTGTGAAGCGCGCATGCAGCGCGCTCGCGAGCTGGAAGCGGGCGACGAGGTCCGGCGTCGGATTCGCGGGCGGGATGGGAGCCGTGAGCACGGCCGTGGTCCAGCCCGCGAAGCCGCCCTCGAGGACGAAGACGTCCCCGGGGAACTTTCGCACGCCGTCCGGCAGGACAGCGGCGCCGGTTGCGCCGTAGACGATGAGCCGCCGGGTCGGGGCGAGGTTGGCAGCGAACGCCGCCTGCGCGTCGGCTGCGGGAGCCGCCATCGCGCCCGGAATTCGGTCCTTCGCCGCGGCGGCGTCGGGGCGGAGGTCCACGATCCAGAGCGTGTCGGGCGCGGTCACGAGGTCGCGCGCGAGATCGAGAGGGTCGATCCTCTGCGCCACGCGCGCCGGGGTCGCGGCGCCACGCCCCGGAAGGGCGAGGGCGACGAGTGCGAGCGCGGCGACGACCGCGAAACCGCCGAAGACCCGTGCCTTCACGCGCGCCGGCGAGGCGGGGACGACCTCGCCCTGGCGCGGAGCGAAGATCGCCTCGAGCTTCTCGCCGCCGAGGAACGCCCCGACCGCCATCGCGACGACTGCGGCCGCGACGACCCCCATGGGAACACCGAGGAGCCGATCGATCCGAACGACCCCCATCGCGCCGGACTTGTAAAAGCTCTCGAGCGGCCCGTACCCAAAGCCGAACGCAAGCGAGCCGGCCATGATTCCGCCGATCGCCGCGACGGCGTCGAGGTTTCCGGAGGCGACCGCGACGACGCCCGTGCCCGGGCAGTAGCCCGACACGATGAAGCCGGCGCCGAGGAGGAGGCCGCCGACGAGCTGCGGCCAGAGGAACGTCTCGGGCACGGTGATGAGCGCGAGGTCGAGAACGCCGATTCCGGCGAGAAACGCCATTCCGACGCAGGCGGTGACGATCGCACTGAACATGACCTTGAGGACGCGCAGGTCCGTCAGGTAGAACTGCGCGGCAAGGTTTCGGGCGCGGCCGAAACCCGCCCGCTCGAGGACGAACCCGAATGCGACGCCCGCGAGCGTCCCGATGAGGAGCCCGGCGTACGTCCCGAAGAGCCCGTGCGGGTAGAGGGGGAACATCATCGCCATTCCCTTCTCACGAGAGGGGCAACAAGGTAGCCGCCGGTGAAAACCGCCATCATGAAAACCCACGAACCGAGGGAGAGCGCCGCGCCGCCGGTGAGCGCCTGGCCCGACGTGCAGCCGCGCGCGAGGCGCGCCGCGAACCCCATCAGAACGCCGCCAAGGACGGCAAGAACGAGGCGCTGCGCCGTCGTCGCGCGCTGCCCTTTCTCGATGCCGAGCTTCAGCCGCCCTGCCGAGTACGCGCCGAGGACGCCGCCGAGGAAGACGCCGAGGACCTCGAACACGAGCCAGTCCTCGAGGACGTGCTTGCCCGGGCCGTAGTACTGGGAGAAGTAGGCGTTCGTCTCGACGGTCTTTGGAGCGAGAAGGTGGGCGCCCGCGACGGCGAACCGGGTCACGGCGCCGGAAGAGCCGAGACCGAAACCCATGAAGAGGAAGGAACCGAGGAGGACGAGGCCGAGGACGACCCCGGCGACGTACGGGTTCCAGAAGGGACGTTCGGGCATTTCATTCACCTCTCTTCACGGGAGAAGCCGGAAGGACGAGGCCTGGCCGGCCGCGAGAAGGATCCAGCGCAGCGCGAGGCCGCCCGCGAGGATCAGGACGGGGACGAGCGCGACGAACCGGAGGTGCCGCCGGGACTCGAGGAACTCCATCGCGAGAGGAACGAGGAGCCCCATGACGACGACGAGCGACCAGAAGACGGCCGTGTATGGTCCGCCGAGGAAGCTGTGCGCCGCGAACCGGCCCGCCTCGCCCGACGTCGCCCAGCCGAGGAGGAGGAGGACGATCAGGACGAGCTCGGCGCCGATCGCGATCGCGTCCCAGCGCACGAGCGCTTTTCGTTCGGCATCGTCCCGCGTGAAGAGAAGCAGGAAGGCGGCGCCGGTCGAGATGCCGGAAGCAAGAAAGAGCGGCCCGAGGACGGGGCTGTTCCACGCGAGACGCGACGGCATCGTGCCGA
>JBDTML010000193.1:0-1741 GCA_039934255.1 Acidobacteriota bacterium
GGAGACCTGCCAGATCGGGATCCCAGGGTCGACGGCGAAGGACAAAGAGAACCGCCCGGACGCGCCTGCGAGCGGAACCCTTCGGGGCGCGGCGCAGGAGCCCGCACCAGGCGAAGCCGCCGCCCGCGACCATTCTCAGAAATCTTCGTCTTCCTCTTCTTCTTCTTCTCCCTCCCCCTCAATGGATTTCTCTTCGGCCGGCGCCAAGCTGTCCGACGAATACGCCGCGACCGGGATGGGCAACAAAACGCGCTTCGGCATCGAGCGCGTCGACGTCGACCTCGAAAACGACCCCGCCGCCGTCGTGCGCTTGCGGTATGAGTTCCGGCCCCAGCTCGTCGCCCTCGGTGTCCTGCCGAGCGACCCGGATCCGGCGCGGATCGCCCGCCGTGAGCGCGCGCGCGGCTTCGACACGTTCTGTCCCGAAGTCCGCTAGGAAGCGACTGAATTCAATCTCGCGAGCGCCCGGTCCACTCCCGCGAGGCCGGGCGCTTTCCCCTGAAACACGCGGCCTGACCCGCCGCCCTTCCCTTCGAGGAGCGACGCGATCTCGCGGCCGAGAGCCTGAGCGTCTCCCGCGCCGCCGAAGCCCTCTCCCACTCCCAGCGCGAAAACGTGCTGGCCCTCGCGGGCCGCCGTCAGAAGGGCCGCACGCGGCCCCGCGCCCCCGGCAAACTGCCGTGCGACCGTCTGGACGAACGCCATGTCGCGCCCCTCGAAGTGCTCGTGCACGACGCGGAGGCCCGACGCGAGCGCGGCCTTAGCCGCGGCCGCCCCCAGCTCCTCCTCGGCGCGACGAAGCATTCGCTGCGCGGCCTGAAGCTGGTCGAGTTTCGCGCTCGCGGCGCCTGCGAGGCCGGAGTCGGGAGCCCCGAGGATCCTGCGCAGGGCGAGAAGCCGGTCCTCGTGAGCGGCCAGCCTCCGCCGCGCCCGCTGTCCGGCCACGAAGACGAGACGCGTCCCGCCGCGCAACGGCTCGGCCGACAGGAGCGCCACGACCTCGATCTCCGCGGTATTCGCCAGATGCGTTCCACCGCAGGTGTTGAGGTCCACGCCCGCGATCTCGACGAGCCGCACGTCTCCCGCATGGCCCTCGGGGAGCCCGCGCGTCCGCACCGCCAGCGCCAGGTAGGCCTCGAGCGTGACGCGCCGGGGTGTCACCGCGCGGGCGGCGCGGATCTGGGCGGCAACCGCATCCTCGAGCGCCGACAGGTCTTCCTTCGAGAGGGAACGCGCGCCGAGCTCGACGTCGCAAACGTCGGGGCCGAGATGGAAAGCCGTCGTCGGCCACGAGAAGCGGTCCTGGGCCACCGCGGAGAGGAGGTGCTGCCCCGTGTGCTGCTGCATGTGATCGAAACGCCGATCCCAGTCGAGCTCGACCCGGGCTGGACCCGGGGCGGCGGGGGTTGCGAGGTAGTGGCGGATCGTTCCTCCATTCCCGTCGCTACTCGCGCCCGCCTTCTGGACGTCGATCACTGCGATGCCGTTCAGGAGGCCGTGGTCCGCCGGCTGGCCGCCGCCCTCGGGATAGAGAACGGTGTCGTCGAGAATGGCCCAGGGACGCCCCGCGTCGACGCCGGTCTCGAGAATCGTCGTCTCCAGCGCCGTCCGATAGGGATCGCGCTCGTAAGCGGGAAGCACGGGTGCGTCCATGCCCGATTCTAGGTCTCCGGCTGTGAAACCTCAGGGCGGCCCGCTGCGTATCGAGTTAGATTGCTCGAAACGAAGGAGATGCCCGCAT